>JAILKW010000010.1 GCA_024693455.1 Lachnospiraceae bacterium | reverse complement strand
GGGATGGGAAAAATATAAAGGAAATACCTATGTGACAAGGGTGGGTAACGGAATATTCGGTGATTACAATCCATATCAGGTTGTGGTCAAGGGTGATTGGTATTTTGCCAATAATCCCGTTCATACAGGAGATGTATATGTTGACGGACACTCACTTTATGAAGTTTTGTCAATGGATGAGGTACTTGAGCCTGTGCCTTTTAAGATGTCATGGGAGCCTGATGAGGTGACTGTAAAAAAATGGTATACCGAGCAGGATGGGGATGACACACTTATTTATGTAAATATAGGAGATGATCCTTCAGATCATCTTATGGAATTTAATGTAAGAAGAAATTGCTTTATGCCTGACCGGGAAGGAATAGATTATATAACCGTTTCCGGATTTGTTTTAAAACAGGCAGCTACAACATGGGCGCCTCCGACAGCGTATCAGGACGGGCTTATAGGTCCGCACTGGTCCAAAGGATGGATCATAGAAGACTGCGAAGTTTCCGATTCAAGATGCAGCGGTATTTCTCTCGGAAAATATCTTCAGCCCAACAATGAAAACAAATGGACAAGATTCGGACTTAAGGACGGCACACAGACTCAGAGAGACTGTGTAATGCAGGCGTTTTCAGAAGGATGGAATAAGGAGAATATAGGCTCTCACATCATAAGAAACTGTGAGATACATCACTGCGGACAGACGGGAATAGTCGGTCATCTTGGCGGAGTTTTCTCTATTATTGAAGACAATCATATACATCATATAAATAACAAGCAGGATCTGGCCGGTGCTGAGATCGGTGGTATCAAAATGCATGCGGCAATCGATGTCATATACAGACGCAACCATATTCACCACTGTACCAGAGGAATGTGGCTTGACTGGCAGGCTCAGGGAACCCGTGTTTACGCGAACTTGTTCCATGACAATACCCCGCCAAAGGGAACGGATATTACACCGCTTCTCGGACTTGGCGAAGATATTTTTGTTGAGGTATCGCATGGACCAACCCTCCTTGATAACAATCTGTTCCTTTCACCCTGTGCCTGCCGGATCAGTACTCAGGGCGTTGCCTTAGTGCATAATATTATTGCCGGATCGTTTACCTGGGTTGATTCCGGTGTTGAAAACGGAGGAGCTTATCTGCCCACTCCCAGATATACACCGTATCATATCCCCCATCAGACGGATGTTGCCGGTTTTATGACCTTTATGCATGGAGATATGCGCTTTTATAATAATATCTTTATTCAGCAGCCCGTTAATGATGAGTATGTTGAACATGCCAAAAAGACCAATGAAGTAAAACAGTATAATTTTAAATGCGGACTTGGGGTTTACAAAGACTATCCGACAACCGAAGAGTACATGTCCCATTTCGGACCTTGGAAACCTACGGATGAAGGGGCGAAGGATAAGTACTATGAGCACTTGCCGGTCGATGCGGCAGGAAATGCTTATTTCAACGGAGCCGAATCTATTGAAAAAGAAAAAAATGCCTATGTCGACAACGAAAGTCAAATAACATTTGAGCTTAAAGAAACCGAAAAAGGCATTACCTTTATATCGAATCTTGGCGATCACCTTCCCGGGGATAACTGCAGTATTATTTCAACAGCTACCCTCGGAGAAGCATTTGAGCCCGAGCAGAGATTCGAAAATCCCGACGGCTCGGAGATTATTTTCAATGAAGATTTCTTTGGTGAGCGAAGAAGTCAAAGAACAATACCGGGACCTTTTAGTGCTGTTACAGGGGAAGATCTTGTATTGTTTCATTGATAAAATCTTCTTTAATGAAATTATCACGGTATTTTCTCGGAGTCATTCCGGTTATATCCTTAAATACTTTTCCGAAGTGACTTTGTGAGGAGAAACCAAGATACGTGGCAATTTCAATATAGGAATATGAAGAATAGGAAAGCAGATTTTTTGCCAGATTGATCTTTTCCTTTTGAATATATTCCTTTAATGATATACCCTCATTCTTTTTAAACAGAGCAGACAGGTAATTTTCATCCAGTGCGACTGCATTTGCTATTTCTTTGACTGAAATCTTATCATGGAGATGCGCAAAAACATAGTCCTTACAGTGTGAAATATGCAGGTTTGCTCTGTTTTCATTTTGTCTGGTTTCGGATTTTATTTCCCTGACAAGTTTGGCGTAATGAAGTTGCGAATCAACGGAAATATTCATCGCATTGACGGGATCACGGCTGGCCTCTAATTTTTGTATTGTTATGTCAGACAGATGAAATGCGACTTCAGGATGCAAACCGCCTTCTATAGCGGCTCTTGAGGCAAGAGTCGTCTCAACTATACCTATATTCTTTTCCTGGCGAAGGGGATCGCTTGACAATTTCCCATATCTGCCGGGAAATCTTTCTTTTAAGATTTCTTTGAGACTGTCCACATCTCCGGTCTTTATACTCTCAACCTGTCTTTTCTCATGGCTGTAAGGATTGTGAATATGTCCTTCTTCCACGTTTTCAAAAACGTTATTGTAAAGAAGGGAGAGAGATTCTTTTTCGTCATGTACGGTAAAATTCGCTTTGAATATATCCCAATCATTTATATAAGGTTCATCAGCATCTCCTTTTCTGTAAAGGTTTGCAAGTATAAGAGTAGCCTCGGCCAGAAAGTCGGCATTGAATAAAGGAGCATCAATACCGGAGATCAAAGAGTCGTCTTCAAGCTCGATCCGGTTTTTGAGAGCAGATCCTTCTATATAATTCATGGGTCCGACAAGAAAAAAACCTTCGGGATATTTTATAAGATTATATACCAGTTTTTCATTGATACAAAAGACCATGGGTATAGAATCTGTGAAGTTTTTGATCAGATCATTTTTGGTAATATGTTCTACCAGACGATCATCCTTAATGTTCTCATCAAATCTGTAGCAGTGTGTGGTAAGAAGATCTAAATTCAGACTTCGGGTAGTAGAATACAGGAATTTTGAAATCGTTTTAAGAAAATATTCAAAGTACATATAACCATCCTCGATTCTTCAATATTTTTACCATTGTTTTTTAATAATTATATCAGAAACGTGATATAAAACATAACAATTTTTGAATAGTATGGACTTAGCTAAAAGATAGCAATTAAAGTTTTGAAGGAGGTTATACATGAAAAAGAAAATTTTATCACTGCTATTAACAGGAGTACTTGCAGTATCATCTCTCGCAGGCTGCGGAGGTTCATCAAGCGAGGGAACATCAACGGATAGTGAAACCGCGACGGAAAGCGAAACTGCCGATGGAGGAGACAGTGACAGCGGAAAGAAAAAGATAAATCTTTGGGCATTTACCGATGAGGTTCCGGGTATGATACAAAAGTATATTGAGGCACATCCGGATTTCCCTTATGAGATCAACTCGACAATTATAGCAACCACAGACGGAGCTTATCAGCCGGCACTTGATTCCGCGCTGATCGCAGGCGGTGCTGAACAGCCCGATATCTACTGTGCAGAGGCAGCCTTCGTACTTAAGTATTCAAAGGGAGACATGCAGGATTATGCAATGCCTTATGAAGATCTTGGTATTGATGTAAGCAGTATGCTTGAGAGCTCCAAAATAGCAAAGTATGCTTCTGAGATCGGAACAAACAAAGACGGTAAGATTGACGGACTCGGATATCAGGCAACAGGCGGTACTTACATCTACAGAAGATCTATAGCCAAGGAGGTTTTCGGAACAGATGAGCCCAAGGAAATCTCAAAGATCATCGGTGGTGGATCCGGAAAATGGGATGACTTCTGGAAAGCTGCTGAAACACTTGCAGGTAAAGGAGTTGCTATCGTATCAGGAGACGGAGATGTTTGGCATGCGGTTGAGAACAGTTCGGATGTAGGCTGGCTTGATGAAAACGGACAGCTTCAGATCGATCCTAAGAGAGAGGCTTTTCTTGATATTTCAAAAGATCTTACAGATAAAGGATGGTCAAATCAGACACAGGATTGGCAGGATGCATGGTTTGCCGATATGAAGGGAGAAGGCTCAAAGCCTGTATTCGGTTTCTTCGGTCCCGCATGGCTTATAAACTATACACTTGCACCTAACTGTGGTGGAGAAAAAGAAGGTGAAGGGACATACGGTGACTGGGCAGTTTGCGATTCACCTATCGGATTCTTCTGGGGCGGTACATGGCTCTTTGCAAACAAGAATATGGATTCAGAGAAAGTTTCGGCAGTTAAAGATCTTATCGAGTGGATCACACTTGATGCATCAGAGGATGGTCTTCAGTATAAATGGGCTAACGGAACACTTAACGGAGAAGGCGGTACAAAGGATGCAGTTGCAGCAGGTGCTGTAATGGAGAAGTCTGACGGAAAACTTGATTTCCTTGGCGGACAGGATATGTTTGAGTATTTTGTACCTGCTAACGATTATGCAAACGGAAGCAACCTTACACAGTATGACGAGTCTATCAATCAGATCTGGAGAGATCAGGTCAGAGCATATGCAGCAGGTGAGAAGGACAGAGAAACAGCTCTTAAAGACTTCAAGCAGACTGTATCTGATAATTTGGGAATTTCATCCAAGTAAAAAAGCAACTGATCACAACTATTTCGGGGAGAAATCATAATGAAGAAAAAGTCATTCGGATATGGGAAATGGGGATACATATTTTGCATGCCGTTTTTCATAGCATTCTTAATCTTTTCCTTATACCCGATGCTTTATACAGCATTTATCGGGTTTACGGATTTACAGGGAATAGGAAAGACTACCTTTAGATTTTTAGCTGAGGATCCGTTTGCAAATTATAAGGCAATTCTTTCCAGCGCCACCTTCCAGACGGCGCTGGGAAATACCTTTAAGATTTGGATCTGCAACTTCATACCGCAGCTGTTTCTGGCACTGCTTCTAACAGCATGGTTTACAGAGACCAGATATAAGGTATGGGGCGCCGGAATATTTAAGGTACTTTTCTATATGCCGAATATTATTACGGCAGCTACCATAGCAATCTTATTTAACGCACTTTTCGGATATCCCATGGGACCTGTTAATGATGTACTTACAAGTTTGGGAATCCTTTCGGAGCCTTATAATTTCCTTGTTAAGAAGGGAGCAGGTCAGGCCATAGTAATCTTCATCCAGACATGGATGTGGTATGGCTACACAATGATCATACTTACTTCGGGAGTTCTCGGGATCAGCCCTGAGATTTTTGAGGCAGCAGAGGTTGACGGAGCAAACGGTTGGCAGAAATTCTGGCTTATTACCATTCCCAACATAAAAACAATCCTTCTTTTTACACTCGTTACGAGTTTGATCGGAGGACTTAATATGTTCGATATTCCCAAGCTCTTCCTTCTCGGAGGGCCGGATAACGCAACACTTACAACAAGCGTCTTTATTTATAACCAGGCATTTTCGGGAAGTTATCTGTATAACAGGGCATCTGCCGCAAGTATGATAATGCTTGTCATAATTACAGCTATATCTGCGATTATGTTCTACATGCTAAGAGATAAGGACGAAGAAGCATTGAAAAAGGAAAGAAAAAGACAGGAACGTCTTTACAGGAAAAAAATGAAGGGAGAGAGAGTATGAATGCAAAAGTAAGTAACAAGTTCATAATAAGCAAAATACTGATATTTATTTGCTGCATTATACTTGCAATACTCAGTATCAGTCCTTTCATAGTAATGCTTGTAAACGCAACAAGATCAACGACAGAAATTCAGCAGCATGCGGTTTCTTTTATACCCTCTACGCATCTTATGAGCAATTTTAAACTTTTGCTCGGAAAAAGTTTTGACCCGGTTGTAGGATTTTTAAATTCATTTATCATATCGGTCGGAACAACAACATTGGCTGTATATTTTTCGTCGATGACCGCTTACGGACTTGTGGTTTATGAATGGAAACTTCGTGACTCTTTCTTCAGATTTATCATGCTTATCATGATGATCCCGGCACAGATCACATTAATAGGTTTCTATCAGATGGTTTACAAGATACATATGACAAACAACCTTGCAATGCTTATTCTTCCTGCTATAGCATCACCCTCAATGGTATTTTTCATGAGGCAGTATATGAAGCCGTCATTATCTCTTGAGATGATACAGGCAGCCAGAATCGATGGCGCGGGGGAATTTAGGATATTTAACACGATAGCGATGCCAATACTTAAGCCGGCAATCGCAACACAGGCAATATTTACATTTGTTACCTCATGGAATAATCTCTTTACTCCTTTGGTACTTCTTACAGATCAAAAGAAATATACATTGCCTATCATGATCTCTTTGCTTAGAGGAGATATATATAAAACGGAATACGGAGCAGTATATATGGGTCTTGCACTTACAGCCCTGCCACTTATCATCGTATATCTGTTACTTTCCAAATACATTATCGCGGGTGTTGCCCTCGGTGGTGTCAAAGGTTAAGGTTTTGGGGAAACCACAAGAGTTTGGCTCTTGTGGTTTTTTTGTGGAATTTGCCACGCCACAACTTGCATAAAATGAAATAAGAAAAGCAAAAAAAAGAAGAGAATATATATTATAAAACACTAATTTGTGATAAACTTACATTGATCTGTTATTGTAATATAAGTACAAAGAACCGATACACATGTCGAAGGGAGGACAAATGCTTTATATAGGAGTTGATCTTGGAACATCGGCAGTCAAACTTTTGCTGATGGATGAAAAGGGTGATATTAAAAAGATTGTTTCCGGGGAATACCCGCTTTCTTTTCCAAAGCCGGGCTGGAGTGAACAAAGTCCCTATGATTGGTATGATAAAACGATCGAAGGTCTTAAAGAACTTCTTGACGGAGCCGATAAGTCTAATATCGGAGGAATGAGTTTCGGCGGACAGATGCACGGACTTGTTATTTTGGATGAGAATGATGAAGTGATAAGGCCTGCCATACTTTGGAATGACGGAAGAACCACTAAGGAAGTTGAGTATCTTAACGGAACCATCGGAAAAGAACGTCTTACGGAGCTTACAGGTAATATAGCTTTTGCCGGATTTACCGCACCAAAGATCCTTTGGATGAAGGAAAACGAGCCTGAGAATTTTGCCCGTATTAAAAAGATAATGCTTCCCAAGGATTATTTGGCTTACAGACTTACGGGAACTTTCTGCAGTGACTATTCGGATGCATCCGGTATGCTTCTTCTTGACGTTAAAAGAAGAAGATGGTCGGAAGAAATGTGCGATATCTGCGGTATTACCGTAGACATGCTTCCTACCTTATTTGAAAGTTTTGAGGAGGTTGGAAGTCTGAAAACGGACATTGCTGCGGAGCTAGGCATAACATCAAGAGTGGTTGTGGCAGCGGGAGCAGGAGATAATGCGGCTGCTGCGGTCGGAACGGGTGTATGCGGTGATGGAGGCTGTAACGTTTCCCTCGGAACCAGCGGAACACTTTTTATCTCATCCGCAAAATACGGAGTGGACAAAAACAATGCACTCCACAGTTTTGACCATGCTGACGGAAGATATCATTTAATGGGTTGTATGCTTTCGGCTGCTTCCTGCAATAAGTGGTGGATGGATGAGATCATAAGGACCAAGGATTATCCGGCTGAACAGACAGGTATAACCGGGCTGGGTGAGAACCATGTATTCTTCCTTCCTTATTTGATGGGAGAAAGATCACCTCATAATGATCCTGCGGCAAGAGGCTGTTTCATAGGTCTTACAATGGACTCGACAAGAGAAGATATGACACAGGCGGTTCTTGAAGGTGTGGCTTTTGCAACCCGCGATATGTTTGAGGCGGCAAAAAGCACAGGAGTTAAAGTTGAAAGAACCATGATCTGCGGCGGTGGAGCAAAAAGTCCCCTCTGGCGCAAGATGATCGCCAATGTATTGGGGATCAAAGTGGATGTACCTTCCTGTGAGGAAGGCCCCGGAATGGGCGGCGCAATGCTTGCAATGGTAGCAGCGGGAGAATATGACAGTGTGGACGCGGCAGCCCGAGCGATCGTTTCAATAAAGGAAACAGTTGAGCCCGAAGCCGATCTGGTTAAAAAATATTCGGAGCGCTACGCTGAGTTTAAGAAACTCTATCCCGCTCTTAAAGAGTTTTTTGCAGCTAATGCATAAACAGATAATATATTAAAAACATTGAAGAAATTAAACATAAATGTGAAGGAGGAAACATTATGAGTTTTGAAAACATCCCTAAGGTAAAACTTGGTATAGTAGCGGTAAGCCGTGACTGCTTCCCGGAGGAGCTTTCCGTTAACAGGAGAAAGGCTCTTGTAGAGGCTTATTCCAAAAAGTATGATGCGGCCGATATTTATGAGTGCCCTGTTTGTATCGTTGAAAGTGAGATCCAAATGGTAGAAGCACTTGAAGATATCAAAAAGGCAGAGTGTAATGCACTTTGTGTATATCTCGGCAACTTCGGACCTGAGATTTCGGAGACACTTCTTGCCAAGCATTTTGACGGCCCTAAGATCTTTGTTGCGGCAGCTGAGGAGACACAGGACAGTCTTCTTGACGGACGCGGAGATGCGTACTGCGGACTTTTAAATGCAAGTTATAACTTAAAGCTTAGAAGCACAAAGGCATATATACCTGAGAATCCTGTAGGAGATGCAGATGATCTTGCAGATGAGCTTCATACATTTATTCCCATAGCAAAGGCTCTTATCGGACTTAGCGACCTTAAGATCATATCATTTGGTCCCCGTCCTCTTAACTTCCTTGCATGTAATGCACCTATACAGCAGCTTTATAATCTTGGAGTTGAGATTGAAGAGAATTCTGAGCTGGATCTTTTTGAAGCATTCAATAAGCATGCGAATGATCCACGTATTCCCGATGTTATTGCGGATATGGAAAAAGAACTCGGAGCAGGCAATAAAAAGCCCGAAGTTCTTACAAAGCTTGCGCAGTATGAGCTCACTCTTCTTGATTGGGTTAAAGATCATAAGGGATATCGCAAATATGTTGCCATCGCAGGTAAATGCTGGCCTGCATTCCAGACGCAGTTTGGTTTTGTTCCCTGCTATGTAAATTCACGTCTTACAGGAATGGGTATTCCGGTAAGCTGCGAGGTTGATATTTACGGCTGTCTTTCAGAGTTTATCGGAACCTGTGTTTCTGATGATGCGGTTACTCTTCTTGATATTAATAACTCAGTACCCAAAGATATGTACAAGGAGTCAATAGAAGGTAAGTTTGATTACAAACACAGTGATACATTCATGGGCTTCCATTGTGGAAATACATGCTCACGTAAGATGTCAGCCTGTGAGATGAGAAATCAGAAGATAATGGCCCGTACACTTCCTGAGGAGGTTACCAACGGAACACTTGAAGGAGATATAGCTCCCGGAGATATCACTTTCTATCGTCTCCAGTCTACATCAGATGGCAAGCTTCGCGCTTACATTGCAGAAGGTGAGATTCTTCCCGTTGCTACAAGGTCATTCGGAAGTATCGCAGTATTTGCCATAAAGGAAATGGGAAGATTTTACAGACATGTTCTGATCGAGAAAAACTATCCTCATCACGGTGCTGTTGCTTTCGGACACTTCGGAAAAATCTTATATGAAGTATTTAAATATGCAGGAGTTCCCCTTGAGGATCTGAACTATAATCAGCCTGCATCGCTTCCTTACAAGAGCGAAAATCCTTTTGCATAATATAATAGTTAACGAAACCGCCCGTTTTGGGCGGTTTTTCGTTCTATATGCTCTTTAATAAGTACAAAGTTTATCTTGATTTTTTTGCACGTGGGAGTGATAATACTATGGGCATATTTGTGGGGAAAAATAATATGGAGGTTAAAACTATGATTATACCCTTTTTAATTCTGTTCCCTTTCATAGTCGCAGTTCTTATGTTTGCTATCCGTGTAAATAAGATACGAAACGGCGTAGCATACTTAAGTGCAGCGATTATAATCGGAGTGGATATTTATCTTGCAGTATCATGGATAATGGGAGGTTGCGAAATACTTTCTCTTTATGTTGATACCGCGCTTGCGAATCATGTGATTCTCGCAGCGGAGATCGTACTTGCGATAGCAGTTACGATTTTATGCTTTATCCATAGAAAATATTGGATAAGCATACTTGCCATAGCTCCAACGGCGCTTATGGCTTACCTTGAGCTTTACGGACCCGTGGAAGAGGGCGTGGCTCACATTACCGTAGATCGTCTTTCTATACTTATGTGTCTTATCGTAGGTATTATAGGTGGTCTTATAATAGTTTATGCAGTCGGATATATGCATGGATATCATCATCATCATACAGATATACCCGATCGCAGATATTATTTCTTCTCTATACTTTTCCTCTTTTTGGGGGCAATGTTCGGATTTGTACTTTCGGATAATCTGCTTTGGATTGATTTCTTCTGGGAGCTTACAAGTGTCTGCTCATTCCTGCTCATCGGTTATACAAAGGAGCAGGTTGCGGTTACAAATTCATTCCGGGCTTTGTGGATGAACCTGCTTGGAGGATGTGCCCTTGCAATAGGTATCTTCTATTGCGCTTATAATGCCCATACCACATCACTTCATTCGCTTGTTGAAGCAGGAGTTATAGGTGAAAAGGCAGCCATAATACCGGTTGCTCTTATAGCATTTGCTGCACTTACAAAGGCAGCCCAGCTTCCTTTCTCAACATGGCTTATCGGAGCGATGGTTGCGCCTACACCGTCATCAGCCCTTCTCCACAGTGCGACGATGGTTAAGGCCGGAATTTATATCTTATTCCGTTTATCACCTGCTATGTCAGGAACACTTACGGGAGATATGATAGCTCTTATCGGAGGCTTTACCTTCTTTGCAACTTCTGTTATTGCAATTGCACAGAGTGACGGTAAGAAGGTACTTGCTTTTTCAACAATTTCAAATCTTGGACTTATGGTTGCCTGCGCGGGAGTGGGCAGACCCGAGACTATCTGGGCGGGAGTTTTCCTTATGATCTTCCATGCCATCAGTAAGTCACTTCTTTTCCAGGATGTCGGAGCAACAGAGAACTCACTTCATTCCCGTGATATCGAGGATATGCATGGATTGCTTTATCTGCTTCCCAAGCTTGCGATCTTCATGTTTATCGGAATTGCCGGAATGTTTTTGGCACCTTTCGGTATGCTTATCGCAAAGTGGTCTGCTCTTAAAGCAGCGGTTGACAGCAGCAATATCATTCTTGTGCTTTTCATCTGCTTCGGTTCCGCTACGACAGCATTCTACTGGACAAAATGGATGGGAAAGATCATTTCCCACAGTCATATGACAGGAGAGCCTTTTAAGGATATAACAAAGAAAAATGAGATGATCTCGCTTGTTGTACATGCTGTACTTATGATCCTTCTTTGTCTCCTTTTCCCGGTTCTTACAAAGGTTTATGTAGGACCCTTGCTTACTGAGATGTTTGGATATTCAACGGATGTACTTCCCACCAATATCCTTATCATGCTGGTTATCATAATACTTTTGGTATTTGCCGTTCCGTTTTTGGCATACATTTACAACAAGAATGTCAAGACGAATGTTAAGCTTTCATACATGAACGGTATTAACGTTGGTGATAACAAAGCCTTTATCGACTCCTTCGGAGATGAGAAAAAGCTTTGGCTTTCCAATTATTATTTCCATATTTTGATCGGACAAAGAAAGCTGATGGCGCCCGTAAGACTTATTGCCACAGCACTTCTGATCGTTATGATGATCATGATTATAGGAGGTGCAATGTAATGGATTATAAAACATCTATATTTGTAGTATGTTACATACTTTTTGCGCCTTTGATCGGAGGTCTCCTTCAGGGAATAGACAGAAAGATCTCCGCCAGAATGCAAAGACGTGTAGGACCGCCGCTGCTTCAGCCGTTTTATGATGTTATAAAGCTTTTTAAGAAGCAGGTTATAGCGGTTACACCTTCACAGGGATTTTTGCTTCTTACATATTTTGTACTTATGGTACTTACAGGTGCGATGTTCTTCGCGGGAAGTGATATTTTGCTTTGCTTCTTCGTACTCAGTACAGCTGCTACCTTCCTTTATTTTGCAGCAGTTGTTTCATCATCACCTTATGCTACCGTGGGAAGTATGAGAGAACTTATCCAGATGCTGGCATATGAGCCTGCGGTTCTTCTTACCTGTGTGGGCTTTTATCTTGCAGAAGGAACTTTCAACGTTGATGAGATCGTTCGTTCGGATACAAGTGCCATCCGTTATTTGCCCGGATTCTTTGTTGCATTTGTATTTATACTTACGATAAAGATGAGAAAGTCACCCTTCGATACGAGTACTTCTCATCATATGCATCAGGAGATCGTTAAAGGAATCACTACTGAAATGGGTGCACAAAATCTTGCGCTCTTCCAGATCACGGAGTGGTATGAGACGGTTTTCCTTATGGGAGTTGTGGGACTTTTTGTAATAAACAGCAATCCCATAAGTATAGTAGTTGCAATTGCGGTAGTACTTGCAGTATATTTCCTTGAAATACTGATCGATAATTCAAGTGCCAGAGTTAAATGGAACCTCATGGTTAAATCAAGCTGGCTGGTAACAATTTTTGCAGCAGGTGTGAATCTTTTGGTTCTGATGCTGGTATATAAGAGATAGGAGGAGAGTTATGGCAAAAATCAAAAAATCTCCGTGGCTTTTGCACTATGACGGATCAAGCTGCAATGGCTGTGATATAGAGGTGCTTGCCTGCCTCACACCTATATATGACGCAGAGCGTTTCGGAGTTATGAACACAGGAGATCCGATGCAGGCTGATATCTTCCTTATTACCGGAGGTATCAACACACAAAATGCAGAGGTTGTAAAACAGCTTTACAATCAGATGCCCAGACCCAAGGTAGTTGTTGCTGTCGGTGTCTGTGCTTGTACCGGCGGAGTGTTCAAGGATTGTTACAATATCCTTGGAGGAGCTGATACGGTCATTCCGGTTGATATCTATGTTCCCGGATGTGCAGCTCGTCCGCAGTCAATAATAGACGGAATCGTTCAGGCTGTTGAGCTTTTCCAAAAGCGCAGCGATGAACATGATAAAGAGATGAAAAATAAAGGAAGGGAGGCTTCATAATGGCTGAGGTAATTTGTCCTGAAAACATATTGGAAGAGATTCAGCTTGGCGAGCTTCTTCCTACAGTAATGGAAAAGAAAAATGCCGGAATGCGCCTTGCTCAGGCATGTGCTGCATTTATAGACGGTAAGTTTGAGCTTTCTTATTCATTTTCGGATGATAAGACATATCAGCTTGTAACTTTAAGAGTGGTTATCGATCCTTCAGAGGAGGTTCCCAGCATTACTGAGATCGTTCCTCAGGCTGTTTTCTATGAGAACGAGATGAAGGAACTTTTCGGAGTTAAGATTCAGATGATAACTACGGACTACAAGGATAAGTTCTACAGGATCGAAGAAGTAGCTCCGTTCGGACCTAAGAAGGAGGATGCATAATGGGTAAGAGAAGTATAATTCCGTATGGACCTCAGCATCCGGTACTTCCGGAGCCGATCCATATCGATCTCGTTATTGAGGACGAGAGAGTAATCGAGGCAATTCCTTCTGTTGGATTTATTCACAGAGGACTTGAGAGCCTGGTTGACAGAAGAGATATTCATCAGCTTACCTATGTTATTGAAAGAACCTGCGGTATCTGCAGTTTTGGACATGGCATGGGTTATTGCGAGACTATGGAGGATATTTTCGGGGTTGAAGTTCCCAAGAGAGCTAAGTTCCTTCGTACTATATGGTTTGAGCTTTCAAGGATGCATTCACATCTTCTCTGGCTTGGACTTTTGGCAGATGCTTTCGGATATGAAAATCTTTTCTATCAGTGCTGGAGAATAAGGGAGAAAGTTCTTGATCTTATCGAGATGACAACAGGCGGAAGAGTTATCTTTTCAGTAAATAAGATCGGTGGTGTATTAAAGGATATATCTCCCGAACATTTAAGACTTATAGATTCTTCAATAGATGATATAAAAGCAGAGCTTGAGGTGATTAAGAAGACCTTCATAGAGGATTCAACTGTTCAGTCAAGACTCAGAGGCATTGGTATCATCACAAAAGAACAGGCACACGCACTTGGCTGCGCAGGTCCTGTTGCAAGAGCCAGCGGGATCAGATGTGATATGAGAAAACGCGGTTATGAAGCTTATCAGTTCCTTGATTTTGAACCCATCATTTCAGATGCGGGAGACTGCTTTGCAAGGTGTTATTGCAGACTTATGGAAGTATTCCAGTCCATAGATCTTATACATCAGGCTATAGGTATGATTCCCGATGAAACTGATATTTCAATAGATGTCAAGGGCAATCCTACAGGAGAGAGCTTTATCCGTATCGAGCAGCCCAGAGGAGAAGCCGTATTCTATGTTAAGGCTTCGGGAAAGCCTCACATCGACAGATTCAGACTTCGTACACCTACATTTGCAAATCTTCCGGGACTTTGTGAGATGCTTAAAGGTGCAGAACTTTCTGATGTCGGACTTATGGTTGTTACCATTGATCCTTGTATAAGCTGTACGGAAAGATAAGGAGGAAATAATGAGTGTACTTAAATATGCGCCCGAAGCGCTGAAAAACCTTTTCCGTCCTCCTGTTACGACAAGCTATCCATTTAAACCTTTTGAGCCTGCGGATAGGACAAGGGGAAGGATCGAAATAGAGATAGATCAGTGTATCGGCTGCGGTATGTGCGTAAGGGCCTGCCCCTCATCCGCACTTACAGTTGATAAAAATGCAGGTAAATGGACTATCAACAGATTTGATTGTATCGCCTGCGGTTTCTGCGTTGAGAAATGTCCCAAGAAATGTCTTTCAATGCAGCAGTTTTATCAGGAGCCGGGACCTGAGAAGAATGAGGTTACTTATACAAAATCTCCCGAGGTTCTTGCTGAAGAAGCAAGAAAACGTGAAGAGGCCGCAAAGAAGGCTGCTGAGGCAAAAGCCGCTATGGAAGCCAAAAAGGCTGCCGAGGCTGCAGCTGCAGCAAAGGAGGAGAAATAATGTGTGTTGCGCTTCCCGGGCTTGTTAAGGAAGTAAGGGATGATGCGGTTATTGTAGATTTCTCGGGAAATGAAGTGACCGCAATGCCCGGACTTGTACCCGTAAAAAAAGGGGATCGCGTACTTGTTCATGCAGGATGTATCCTGCAGGTAATGAGTGATAAGGAAGCCGACGAGCTTGAGGCAATCTTCTCTGAAGTCGGAGCATTTTAGGAGAGATTTATGACCTTAGATCAAATGAAAGCCTATTTACAGGGCTATGACGGCAAAGAGATCAATATAATGGAGGTTTGCGGAAGTCATACCGCAGCCATCGCAAAAAACGGAATCCCGGGGATGCTATCCCCGCGGATTCATTTATTATCCGGACCGGGCTGTCCGGTCTGTGTTACTCCTTCCGCATATGTGGACAAGCTTATCGAGCTGGCCGACAGTGGGAAGGTGATAGTTACCTTTGGTGATATGATAAGGATCCCGGGAAGCAAAGAAAGCCTTTCGGAAGCAAAGGGAAGAGGGATAAGAGTTGAAATGGTTTACTCTCCCTTTGATATAATATCCATGGCAAAGGCAGCGGCCGATGATGAATTTGTTTTTGCGGCTGTCGGTTTTGAGACCACAACTCCTATCTATGCTCTTTTGATCGAGCATCTTATAAAAGAGGAAATAAAAAACGTAAAACTTCTTACCGCATTAAAAACCATGCCGGGTGTCATTGATCATGTTATGGCAAGCGGAGCTGATATTGACGGATTTATTGCTCCCGGACATGTTTCGGTAGTGACCGGGACCGGGATATATAAGCCGATAGCCGAGAAGTATTCCATTCCCTTCGGTGTTTCGGGATTTGAGGGAGAACAGCTTTTAAAGGCGCTTTGCGGAATCGTCGCTTCGGTAGGAAGGGGAGTTGTGCATAATTTCTATCACGAAGCGGTTCGGGATGAAGGAAATATTTCGGCAAATGAGATTATCAACAGATATTTTAAAGAAGACGACGCCATGTGGCGCGGAATGGGGATAATTCCCGGTAGCGGAAGATACCTTAAAGAAGAATATGTATCGTTTGATGCAGGCAGTTTTGGGCTTAATGATGACGAAATAAAAAATAAGGCCTGCAGGTGTAGTGAGGTTCTTATGGGAAAGATAAAGCCCATGGAATGTCCTTTGTTTAAAAAGGTTTGTACGCCTCTTTCTCCGCAGGGGGCTTGTATGGTTTCAGAGGAAGGAAATTGTCATTCTTATCTCGTAAACGGAAGGGATGATCTTTAAATATTATGTCAGAGAAAATTACGATGCTTCACGGAAGCGGAGGAAGAGCTTCTTCCGAACTGATAGGAAGTATATTTGCAAAGGAATTTGATAATGATGTTTTAAATGCTATGGAGGATGCGGCTGTTGTTGACGGCTGCAAACGGATAGCAATGACAACAGACAGCTTTGTTGTAACGCCGCTTGAGTTTAAAGGCGGAGATCTGGGGCGACTTTCGGTTTGCGGAACTGTAAACGATCTTCTTATGAGAGGCGCCGAGCCAAAGTATATGACCTGCGGTTTTATTCTGGAGGTCGGAGCCGATGTAGAGCTGCTAAAAAGGCTGGTCCATTCCATGGCAGCATGCGCTGCGGAGGCCGGAGTTATCCTCGTTGCGGGAGATACCAAGGTTATCGAAGGAACGGGCGGTATTTATGTAAATACGACCGGAGTCGGGTTTGTGGATGAAGGTATTGATATAGCTGCGGCCAATTCAAAGCCCGACGATCTTATACTGGTCTCGGGAACAATGGGAGATCACCATGCAGCAATTCTTTCGGAAAGAATGAGCATAAAGAACGATATTGAAAGTGATAATGCTCCTCTTGTCGAAATGGTTTCTAAATTAAAAAAGATACGGACAAAAGACGGAGAATGCGCTGTGCATACTCTAAGAGATGTTACAAGAGGTGGACTTGGAACTGTCCTTTCCGAGCTTGCGGCTTCTTCGGGATGTGATTTTCTGATAGAAGAGGATAAGATTCCGGTAAGCTCTGCAGTGCGTGATTTTGCGGGGCTTTTGGGGCTGGATCCTCTTTATATGGGCAATGAAGGAAAGCTGGTCGCAACGGTTACGCGGGCCGAAGCGCCGGAGGCGCTTGCGGCCGTGCGCAGCTCGCGATACGGCGAAAACGCGGCGATCATCGGAGAAGTGCAAAAGCCGGGCAACGGCGGTCTGGTGCTGCGCACGGGCCTGGGCGGCTTGCGCCGCCTCGGCCCGCTGGAAGGCGAAGGTCTCCCGCGTATCTGTTAAAATAAAAACGATCTTAACGTTTTCGGTTAAGATCGTTTTTTTATTTGTCAGAGATGGTTTTAATCTCTTGTAGCCTTCATGGCGACTTTGTTATTGTACATGTTCTGGTCGGCTCTTGAGAATACGTTTGCTGCCGAAAGATCTTTGTCCGGATCGTAATATGCGATTCCGATGGCCGCAGATACTTTTTCCCAGGGAGGAAGCTCCGGATCATCAGCTAGTTCTTTAAGCTTATTGTTAAACTCTTTTATCAGGTCATCAATATTTGAAAGGTCCTTATCCTTTAGGATAACAACAAATTCGTCTCCGCCAATTCTGAAAACAGGTGAATGTTCAAATATCGTGCAAACGATTTTGCACAGATTCTTTATGGAAATGTTGCCTTTGTCATGGCCGAAGGTATCATTTATCCTTTTAAGGAAGTTAAGATCGATCATTGCAATGGCAAAATTCGCCTTACCGCCCTTAATGTCCCAGTCCAGTTTGGCTGATTCTTTGTCATAAGCTGTTTTATTTCGTATTCCCGTAAGAGCATCCTTGTTTGCAAGATCATCCATCCTGGCAGCATGCTCTTTGGTAGAGGAAAGCTCCTTTGTATAAGCCATCAGGATCTCGATATGAGCCTCTATTTCACGGATCATTGCAGCTACCTGGCGAGCCAGTTCCGAAATCTCATGGTGACCTTTGCCGATTTTATCAACTTCACCGGCGATATTTACATCCTTTGTTAGTGAAAAATCGTTGACACAATTTTTTAATATGACAAGCTTTGATATGAAACGCTTGTTAAT
>JAILKW010000003.1 GCA_024693455.1 Lachnospiraceae bacterium | reverse complement strand
AAACTCAACACCATAGTACATAAATGTTATACCCATGTTCCCGTAAGTTCCGAACATTCCGGTCTTCACTGTGCGGAATCATTCGGCTTACCCGAGGATGTATTTAAACCTATAGGTGTTCCGAGAACGGATGTATTCTTTGACGAAGAATACAAAAACAAGATCACATCACAGCTTAGGAGTGAATATCCGATATTAAATGAAAGAAAGCGTATACTGCTTTATGCTCCCACCTTCAGAGGTGTGAACGCAAAGTCCGCTCATTTCCCCTTTGATCAGCTTGATCTTGAGGAGTGGGGCGCTTTCCTTAAAGAAAGAAACGATATGCTTCTTATAAAGATGCATCCGTTTATCAAGAAGAAGGTTGAGATCCCTGAAGAATACAAAGATTACATGATGGATATGTCCGATTACAGAGAAGTTAATGATATCTTATTCGTTACCGACATTCTTATAACAGACTATTCATCCGTTATGTATGAGTTTTCACTTCTTCGCAGACCAATGTATTTCTACGCATTTGACCAGCGTATGTATGAAATGCAACGAGATTTCTATGAATCCTTTGAGGACACTGTTCCGGGAAATATTTATCATACCTTCCCCAAGCTTTTGGATGCTCTTCGAAAGGACGACTATGACTACGATCAGCTCGATGCATTTATAAAGAAAAACTTCAAATATACTGACGGTAATTCCACTGACAGATTTATTGACCAGATATTACTTGAGGATTAAAAATTCCCCGGTTCACGAAAGAACCGGGGATTATTTTATCTTAATCTGTTTTCTTCTTTATTTATCGCATAAAAGCCTTTGGCATTGAGTGAATCTTCTCTGTTGTAAAGCATATCCGTATCATCCATCTGTTTGAATATTCCGCCCGCTTCTTCGACTATGCACTGCATCGCAGCCGTATCCCATTCCATTGTGGGATTATGTCTGAAGTAAATATCTGCCTCACCCTTGGCAACCAGGCAGCCCTTTAAGGAGCTTCCCATTCTAACAAGCTTTTTGATATCGTATCTTTTAATCATGTCCTCCATCTCTTCGCAGGGATGGGATCCGCTGACAACTGCCGAAAGATCACTCTTATCTGTATTGTTCGAAACGGAAAGTTTTGTAACTGTTCCATCTGACGTCTTAAGAAATGATCCGTCTCCTTCGGAAGCATAAAAGAGTTCTCCTGTAACCGGAACATAGATAACTCCCATTACCGTCCTGTGCTTATGAGCCAGGGCTATGTTGACGGTAAACTGACCGTTTCTCTTTAAAAACTCCTTTGTACCGTCAAGAGGATCAACAACAAAGCAAAGGTCGTTTGACAGACGTTCTTTACTGTCTTTTTCCTCTTCGGAAAGAATTGCATAATCGGGAAATGCTTCTCTTAAGGCAGCTACAATAACTGCATTCGATGCCTTATCCGCTGCTGTGAGCGGAGATTTATCTTCTTTATACTCGACATCAAACTCCGTTCCGTAGATTTCCATAATACGTTCGCCGGCTTCTATAGATGCCTTTTTGGCTACTTCCAACTCCTTATTCCACATATTAACCTCCGAATATAAATTATTTGTAGGGAATATCTATCATTCCAAGTCGTCTTGCCATAACTACAATCTTTCTTTTAATCTTTTTCTCTCTTTCAGCCTCTTTATCAAAACGCTTTAATGCTTTTTCCGTGATCCCCTGCAGGTCTGCGCGCTCAAAAACCCTCTTTTTATCTGCGTCGTTGTAATCGAGCAATCGTCTGTATATTTCTTCCAATTCACTCCTTTTAAATGTATCGAGCTCATTGTCGTAGGTCTTAATCTGCTCCCTGAACAATATCCCATCTTCTCTGCCGAGATACTCTCTTGCTATATACTCATTGCATTCTTTAAATTTGTTAAGCAATCTTTTTCTGAATCTCGCGTCAACACCCGTACGTCTGCCAAGTTTTCCTTCTGCCTCCAATTCATCCTGGATTCGTTCTAAGTATAATCTCAGGGTAACATTCTTTTTCCGGAAGGCCTTAACCGTATTCATAAGCCGCTTTGCCTCAAGAACACTGTCTGCCATACTAACGTTATTATGACGCTTTACCATCTTAAAATCATCCTGCCACTCTACCCCCAGAATCTTTAGGAAATCAGACAGAATATCTCCTCTGCTCCCCTCATACTGATCCTTTTCGTAAGGACGGACTATGATATTTTCCTTACCTATGGACTCCGCGACGTGATTAAGAACCTTTGTGTAATCCAGTTCACTTTTCTCAAGGTATTCTCCTGAATAAATATACTCAGAGAAAGTGTAATAAAAGTAGCTGAGCTCCTTAACCTTCTGTCCCCAATACGAAAAAGCATAACTGTCCTGACGCCTAAAATAAACGATCACCTTAAGACATATATCATGCTCTTCCAAGGTTTTTTTCAGGTTTTTCCAAAAGTCTTCGTCATGATTGAAATTCCATAACCCTTCATCTGTCATTACAAGCTTGGGATATTTCTCAGCCTCACTAAAAAGGGTATTCATGAATTCATCATATTCTTCCTCAGATGCTATACCACGACAAAGCCAATGTCCGTTACGAACACTCCTTGCCCTTTTATAATGAGTTTTAAATTTGGGATAACAAACACCGAGCTCTTTTAGCTTCGATTTATTATCTCCTAAAAAATTCTGAATAGCAGTTGTTCCTGTTTTGGGTGTACCTACGTGTAAATACAAAGTCTTCATGATAATCCCCTTCTTATTAAATCTAAAACCTTATTCATCTTTCTTATTTTTCTTATTTTTTTTGTTTTTCTTGTCTTTCTTCTTGCCCTTTTTTACAAAGCCGTACTGTGTCTTCTTGCTGCTTCCGCTCGCATTTTTAAGATAAGCTCTGACCTTGGCTCCCTTTCTTAATATATCAGGTTTAAAAATGTAATAGTAGTAATCTTCTCCGTCTTTTTCAACCTTTTTCTTCTTTATCGGTTTATATGTATACCTGCCTACCAAAAGAACAGCATTGGCATCATCCACTCCTCCGATCTTTATCCTCTTGGTGTCTTCGGTAATCTTTTCATCCATAAAGAATTCCGGAGCATCCGGTATGGCAAGATCCACCTTGGTCTCGGCATAAGCCTTAACGCTTCCGTCATGGTAACGGATCAAAAGTCCTATCTTGGTTCCAGCAGCTTTTTTCTTTTCAAATACGTATTCAAAGTCACCCTCTTCATTTGTCTCGAAATTAATTTTTCGATTGTCTATTATCAGACTTGTGTATTCTTCTTCGGGATTTCCCGGCTCCGCAAACCCCAGAAGTGACTCGGATTTATTATCAAGATATTCAAGATAAGCACTGGTGGAACCCTCTTTTCCGAAAACATCAAAGCAGCTCTCAGCCTTTACATCACGCGCAAGACTTTCTCTTTCCTGACCGTAGTCATCGGTATCACAAGCTGTTACACTAACGTCTTCATCTATTTCCACACATGTTGTAACAACGGAAAAATAACCGTTTTCATCAGCTGTTCCTGTATACTCCACTCCCTCTGTTTCCACATTTATCGTATAAGTTTTTCCTTCCTTAGGCTCCGGTACATGTCCGTAAACCACTCCCTCCTGTGCTATAGTATCCTCAAGCACCGGTTGATTGGGAGCTACATCATCCGCCTTGTCCTTTGTAACAAGACTGGCTCTTGATATCAAGTCATAAGAATATACCTTAAAACTTTGATCAGCATAAATATTCGGCACGCGAAGGCTGAATTTTTTGGTATCCTCATCATAGGAATAAGCTGTCTCAACTATCTGTTTTTTCTTAAATTTTTTCTTGTACAAATTCGATTCTTTATACTTTGACTTCTGTCCCTTGGGAATGTAAACCTTATCACCCCTTACTGCAAGCACTCTGCAATAGGAAGAATCATTGAGCTTTCCTGTGATGTATTTTTTCTTATTTGTAATATTATCTACTATAGGCTTATTGGCTCCGGTCCTTTTAACAGTAACGGTAACTTCCTCACTGGTCCTTCCTTTGGAATCAACCTGCCAGATTTTAACTTCCTTATCAGCCAAAAGTCCTTCCACCTGACACGAAAATTTCTTATTTGACCCAACCTCAGTATGATAAACTCCTGTTTTGGTTTTTACATAGACCGTCGCTCCGACAGATCCTTTACCGGTAACATATTTTTTTGTGTTTTTTACAGTATCTACCTTCGGAGTTGTTGCCAATTCCGTGTTGATATTGTCTATTTTTATAAACTTTACAGTCGAATTTCCTCTGCTATCCGTCGACTTTACGGAATATACTCCGTTACTTATTGCCTTAAAACTACCACCCGTCACCTTGGATGATCTGTTCCATTCTCCGTCATCCGAATAGTGAACTCCTGACAAATAACTTATTTCGGATATCCCTGATCTGTCAGAGGTCTGAACGGCTATCGTAACAGGTTCTCCGCTGGTTCCAGTCTCAAGTTCGGATATTGAAAGAAAAGGTCCACTGTTGTCATACGAAGTTGTATCCAGTTTTGCCCTGTAATACGCATATCCGTCCTTCTGATCCAGGACTTCCAAATACCAGGGTTTATTAATCGCTACGCCTATAGATTCCTCAGAAGATTTTATAACGTAATTCTCAGCCGTCGGAAATGCAACCTTCCAATTATCATCACAACCGATCCTAAAATCGGAAATGCTCTGCTGTTCTTCAATATACTCCGCCAACACATTCGTCAACTGTTCTGTCTTTTTTACGAGCAGCTGTTTCTTAACACTTTCATATATCATCGGCCATGCTTTTTTGGTGAGATTTCGATTTACCCAGACAAACTTCTGATTGTCATTTACGCTTACTCCGTTACAGGTAAGCTTTGTTATCCGGTGAGCATTTTCATCCATAAGCTCACCCTCTCTGTTATACCGGGGAAGGTTCGTAGGATCTATCTCATATTCAATTCCGTCAAAAATATACAGGCCATCCCAATTTTCCCATTCCGGGTCCAAAATCGGACATAGTCCCTCCGCCGCAAAAGTATTGTAATTGCTATCTTTCCATTCTGTCTGAGATGCCAACTCCGGCACCTCGTAGGCAGATGCCTGCCATTCCAGCATCTCCCGAAGCTGCGCTCCGGTTACATAATAGAATTTGGAATATTCCTGGGCATACATCTGAAGATTGAGAACATCCCTTAAGGTAATGGTTCCGTTAACCTTCACATAATCATATGCAGACTGGGTTCCCGCTGCATTATATGCTGTGGATGCTATGATCGGGCAATTGGAAAATTCCGGTACCTCCTGAGCAACTACCTTTTGTCCATGAGCTATCTTGGCATCATTTACAAGCTGGATAAGAGGATTGTCCTCGAGCATTCCAAAATAGTTGTCGTAGGTAACTCCGTTATCTACCTCGACCTTTTCATACATATTCCTGAATATCTTATCGAAGGGCTCATTTTTCCTGACTATGCTTTCATCTTCCTCATCTTCAGCCGTTATCTTACGAACCTCTGCCTTTTTGTTTACTATCTGAACCTTACCGTTAACAAATTTCAGTTTAAGCTTTGAAATACCCAGTGCCTGACCATGATCCGCTTCCTGTACCACTACCTTTCCGTTGATAAGCCCGTTATCAACATTAACTCCGGGATATTCATATACCTGATCGACTGACGAATCAATACTTGGGAAATTAACATGCGTATGTCCCAGACAAATTACATCTATTGGTGCGATCTCTGTAAGAAGATATCCAACGTTTTCAACCGAATAATCTTCCTGATCATACTCACCTATTCCCGAATGCGCCAGAACCACAATTATATCCGCGCCTTCTTCATCCAAAAGCTCTGCCTGATCCTGTATTGCATCCACTATATTCTTTGTAGCCAGTATCCCCTTCCATGGCGCAAAAGTCGAAAGTTGGGGAATCGTTGCGCCGGTAACACCGATCTTAATGGTTTTTTTCTTATTCTTGGAAGTAACAACAGTCTTTTTGATCATCTTACGGGTTGCCCAGGGATATTTTCCCGTCTTGGCATCATAGACATTTGAAAGAACTACCTTATCCGCAAGCCCCGAACTATCCAAAATACTCTTCTCGTAATCATATCCGTAATCAAAATCATGGTTGCCGAGGGTTATGGCATCATAATTCATTGATTCCATGAGCTCGTACATATACTGTTTATCTGTTGAAACCTGCTCAGACATTGTTGCCTTTGCCCCGAGTCCGAAGATCACGTCTCCGCAATCTACCAGCATGGATGTCCCGTGTTCGATATCTTCCTTATCGTCTTTAATAACACCGGCGATCTGTGCCAGACTTCCGTTTTTGTGATCGGATGCCGTATCGTAACTGTAGGTAACACTTTGTCCGTGAAGATCGGATGTAGAGTAAATCCTAAGCTCTGCAGTCCCTTCATTTTTTGAAGCCGCTTCCGCAGTATTTGTTCCATATACGGGTATTGATGATATTACTATCGCCAAAGCCATCACCAATGCCCCTACCTTCTTAAACATAATTCCTCCGTTTCAGTTTCATGCCTCTGTCTTTTTTAACATCTCTATGGTCCTTGTAAGACCTTTTTTCATATCAAACATGCTCTTCCATCCCAGCTTTTGTAATTTGCTGCTGTCAAGGAGAGCTTTTGTTGCAGTAGAATATCCTGCCCTCTCGGTCTCATCGGGCAATTCAAACACAACTTCTTTTCCGGCATATTCCGCTATGATCGCTGCAAGATCGCGAAGAGTTATATCCGAATCCTTATCAGAAATATTATATGCTTCCTTATTCTCTCCAAGGAGCATGGTAAAGAGTACACCCGAAACCGCATCGGCAACATAGCTGTATGAATAAAGCTGTGTTCCCTCAGATTTTAAGACTATATCCTCTCCGGCAACACCTTTATGGATGAACTGAGAGATTGCTTTTGTATCGGATGCTAAAAGTGTGGGACCGTATGACCTTGACAGTCTCGGTATAACCGCCTCAATCTCCTTCTCCTTGATATAAGCCTGCACGAGAGCTTCACCTGCCCTCTTGCTTTCCGGATAACCTGCTCTTAAGGTATTGCAGTCAATATATCCGCAGTAGCTCTCATCAAACTTATCAACATCGCCTCTGTTTTCTCCATATACTTCTACGGAAGATGCAAAAACAAAACGCTTCATTCCGTTTTCACAGCCAAAATCCAAAAGGTTCTGTGTACCTGAAATATTGGCTGTTATGGTTGCTATCGGCATTGTTGAGTATGCCTTCGGATGAGTGGATGATGCTGCGTGAAAAATATAATCCACATGTCCTATATCGGACTTTATCGGAGATGTTATGTCACACGAAAAAAACGAAAAATCAGGATCATCCCAATATTCTTCGAAACGATCCTTTGCCTTGTTTTCATTTCTTCCAAGAGCAACTACTTTTATTCCGATATTTTTCCTGAAAAGCACATCGATAAGGAAGCTTCCGATCATCCCTGTCGCACCTGATATCATTATGGTTTTGCCCGAAAGCTCGTCCCAGGGCAGCTTCTGATCGCATACCGCATCAAGATCTGCCAAATATTCTTCCATTTCCAAAAATCTCATGTTTATTTCCTTTCATTCTGTAAATATTCAATATCGGGATCAAACAAAAACCCCTTTAAGGTATTGATAAGTATTATCCCTATCCTCTGCAATTTTTGTCCGGACGCCCGGGTGAGCACCCTGAAAATATGAAGAGGCGTTCTGAGAGCTATATGGAAAATTCCCTTTATGCCCTCTCTTTTATAAAGATACACCTCATTCCTGTATGCGAAAGCAAACCTGTCCAGCTTTTCCACCGGACTTCTTGAAATATCCGCCCCGGTATTTTCAACCGTCTCATGAATAACTTCACTGTTTCTTATCGCATAGCA
>JAILKW010000325.1 GCA_024693455.1 Lachnospiraceae bacterium | reverse complement strand
ATGGCTCCGACTGCCATCGGCAGCCGGTCCATCTTTTTTAAAGCGATAATATCATCAATAATATACTCTATAACCTTGGGATTTATTAAGTTGAATATTGATACCAGGCACGAAAAAAACCATGCTGTAACAAAATACCGGCTACTTCCCTTCAGGAAAAAGAATATTAGTTTCCTATTATTTGAAAAAACATCTTTCATTGAATGATCAATCCTCAAGAATCAGTCTCATTCCTCCGTATATTCCAGCATCATTGCCGAGAGAAGCAAGCTTTATCTTCGTCTCGCGGCTTGCATGGAACACCTGTGAGTAAAATCCGTCCTGAAGCTCTTCTATTATGATGTCTCCTGCCTTGGAAACACCTCCTCCTATGAGGATGACCTCAGGGTTCAGTACATTTGCAACCTTAGCTATCATTTTACCGAGAAGCATGCCGATCTCTTTTACGATCTCCTCCGCAAGCTCATCGTTTTCCTTGGCAAGATCGAAAACGTCTTTTGCGGAAAAATTCTCGATCTCTCTAAGCTTACTGTCTCTTTGAGTCTGCGCCAGACGTCTTTTTGCAACACGAACTATACCTGTAGCTGACGCATACTGCTCGATACAGCCATGATTACCGCATCCGCACTCTTCAAGCTCGTCTTCATTAACATTTATATGACCGATCTCGCCTGCTGCCCCGTTATGACCAACAAGTATCTTACCGTTTACGACCACTCCTCCGCCAATACCGGTTCCGAGAGTGACCATAACAAGAGAATCCGAGCCTCGTCCGCTTCCTACCCATGACTCACCGAGGGCCGCAATATTGGCATCATTGGCAGCCTTAACCTTAAGGCCTGAAAGCTCACCAAGATCCTTTTCTATCTCAATTACCCCCCATCCGAGATTAACGCAGCGGTTTACGATCCCATCAGGTGTGACTGCTCCGGGAACTCCGATACCTATTCCCTGAACCATATCCTTTGTAAGATCCATCTCGATCATCTTGCTGTGGATGGAATCCGATATATCTTTCAGAATGTTTTCTCCGTTATTTGAAGTATCTGTAGGTATCTCCCATTTATCAAGAAGCTCCCCATCAGTCCTGAACACTCCAAGCTTACATGTGGTTCCACCCAGATCTGCACCAAATCCATACTCTTTCATACTCTTACCTCTCTTTTTTCAAGTTTATTACCCCGCCTCCGCTTTGCTCAGAGCCGGGGCATCTCATCTGATATATATATTTCCGGTCAGATATCGTCTCCCGGATCATCTGCCTCGTCCTCAGGGGGCAGTGGCGGCTCTTCATCATCCATCACTAGCTCTCCCTCGTCTTCATCCGAAACATCTTCATCGTCAATTACTTCTATTTCTTCCTCTTCGATCGTTTCCTCCTCAGGTGGTTCCTCCTCTTCCGGAGGCAAAGGTGTATCCTCAATTTCCTCTTCCACCTGTTCTTCTTCAGCCGGAGGCTCCTCCTCTTCCGGAGTAAGTTCAACGTCTATCTGAGGATTTTGCTGCTCCTCAAGCTCTCTTTCTATCTCGGACGCATCGATTTCTTTTTCTTTTTTCTTCTTGACTTTGACAGGCTTTATGAAATCCAGTTTCTCTTTGCCTTTGTGGATCTTATTCATAAAATCCTTCCAGATCCTTCCGGGATAACTGCTGCCTGTAAGTCCGTTCAGCCTCTGAGGCATATCATAGCCAACCCAGATGGCTGTGGTGTAATACCTCGTATAACCGGCAAACCAACCGTCCTTGTAATCATTGGTGGTTCCTGTCTTTCCGGCACAAGGCATATCGTTATCAAGCGCAAGCCCCTTTGCCGTTCCGTTTTTGAATACGCCGGTAAGTACATCCGTCATCTCACGACTGGCGTTGGTCTCGTAGATAACCGTTGAAATTCCTGCATTTTCATAGATCAGCTCATCCTTTGAATCCGTGATCCTGAATATACAGGTCGGCTCACGATAACCGCCGTCGTTTTCTATTGTAGCATATCCCTTTGCCATTTCAAGTGCGCTTACACCCTTTGTAAGTCCTCCGAGAGAAGCCGCATTCCTGTAATCCGTGGGTACTATTCCCCTGAAATCCATGGCCTTTAGATATGAAAGACCCACCTCGGGAGTAAGTTTATCGAAAATCCGCCATGCTACTGTATTTTTGGACTTTTCAACAGCTGTCCTTAGGGTGATCCTGCCTGAATAAGCTCCGTCTGCGTTTTTAGGTCCGTCTTCTATCGGAGCATCCTCTACTATTGTATTGGGCGTGTATCCGTTTTCCAGCGCCGGAGTGTATACAACAAGCGGTTTTATGGAGGAACCGGGCTGGCGGAAACTTTGGAATGCACGGTTTAGCGTATATCCTGTAAGTTTCTGTGTTCTGCCGCCCACTATTGCTCTGACACAACCCGTATCATTATCAATGCAAACACCGGAACCCTGAAGCTTATAGATCCCTTCCTTTGATTTTTCCTTAAATCCTTTAAGTCCGTTATCTATACTATCCCTGAGTTTCTTTTGAATCTTCTGGTCAAGAGTGGTATATATTCGATAACCTCCGGAAAACAGCTTGGCATTCCATTCATCATATGCCTCATCATATGCTTTCCGATACGCCTCTTCATCTTCCTCATCCACAAATTCGGTTCTGAACTCAAACCCGTTTGCCTCCATAAGCGCCCTGGTCGCACAGTAGAAAAGGAAGCTTTCCATGTAATTGTTATGGACAGTCTTAGGTTTTTTGATCTTTATTTTTTCGGAAACCGCATCCATGTATGCTTCTGCCGTAAGTATCCCGTCATCAAACATGTTGCGAAGTATCCTGTCTCTTCTTCCAACCGCAGCGCTCAGCTCCTTGCGAGGATTATACAAGGTCGGATTGTTGGGCAGTCCGCATAAAAATGCAAGCTGGGAGGTGGAAAGCTCCCCGGCACTTTTATGAAAATATCCCTGAGCCGCCGCCTCAAGACCATAATAACCGTTTCCGAAATAAATGTTATTAAGATAATACTCCAAAATATCCCTTTTGGTGTACTTCTTCTCAAGCTCAACGGCGATATAGATCTCCTCAACCTTCCTCTCCCAGGTCCTGTCATTTGTAAGAAAGATCGTTCTGGCAAGCTGCTGGGTTATCGTACTTCCGCCCTGGGTTATCTTCTTTTCCTTGAAAAGCACGTAAGCTGCTCGCATTATAGCCTTAAGATCATAACCCGGATGATGATAATACTGTTTATCCTCAATACTTACTATCGCATGGATGGCATCCAAGGGAATCTCATCATAGGTCAGATAGTAAGAATCCACTTCACCCTTTAAAACGGAGATCAGTTTTCCGTCGGTATCGTAAGCCTCGCTGGTCTGGTCCCTTCTGAAAGTATCCGGAGTAGACTGTCTGACAAAGTCAACCGCTTCGCGATGCATTTCGGTAACTTTAGCCGCATATCCACTAAAATAGTAGTATGCAAGAACTCCCAAAACAGCCAGGATAAGAAAGATCTGCAAATATAAAAAGGTCCATATTATCGGATGCCTTTTCTTTTTCTTCTTTTTTACGTTATCAGACATAAATTCCCTACTGTTTTCGCTTTTTGCACATTATGAGTAATTATATCATACTTGAATTATCTTTTGAACTAAAAAAAGGAGCCCGAAGGCTCCCTGAAATTTTTATTTTGAAAGGCTTACACCCAGGCTTTAACCTGCTTGCAAATACCTTCTGCATCAAGCTCATACTTATGAAGAAGCTCTGTAGCGGGGCCTGACTCTCCGAAGGTGTCATGAACACCGATACGAAGAAGCTTGGTAGGCATCTCTTCTGAAAGAACCTCAGCAACAGCGCTGCCAAGTCCGCCATAGATAGAATGCTCTTCAACAGTAACAACCTTACCTGTCTTCTTTGCGGAAGCAAGTATAAGATCCTTATCAAGAGGCTTGATAGTGTGGATGTTGATAACCTCTGCGTTAACTCCCTCTTTTGCAAGCATATCAGCTGCACCGAGAGCCTCGCCAACTTCAAGTCCGCTGGCAACGATGGTAACATCCGAACCCTCGCGAAGAGTGATCCCCTTACCGATCTCAAACTTATAACCGGGATTGTCGTTGATCACAGGAACTGCAAGACGACCAAATCTTATATAAACAGGGCCTTCGTGCTCATAAGCTGCGAAAACTGCTGCCTTTGCCTCTACATCGTCTGAAGGGCACATAACTACCATTCCGGGAATGGTACGCATAAGAGCTATATCCTCAAGGCACTGATGTGAAGCGCCGTCCTCACCTACTGAAATACCTGCATGAGTAGCACCGATCTTAACATTGAGTTTGGGATAAGCAACTGAGTTACGAACCTGCTCAAATGCACGACCTGCTGCAAACATTGCAAAACTGGAGCAGAAAGGAACTTTGCCTGTAGCTGCAAGTCCTGCTGCAACACCAACCATGTTACACTCCTGAATACCGCAGTCTATATGGCGATCAGGAAAAGCCTTTTTAAATGTACCTGTCTTGGTAGCCTCTGCAAGATCGGCATCAAGTACATAAAGATTATCTTTTTGTTTACCAAGCTCAACGAGAGCATTACCGTAACTCTCTCTTGTAGCTATCTTTTTAACATCTGCCATCACTTACACCTCCGTATTGTTCAGCTCATCCATAGCCTTCTGGTACTCTTCATCATTAGGTGCCTTACCATGCCAACCTACCTGATTCTCCATGAAGGAAATTCCCTTACCTTTGACTGTCTTCATAACTATTGCACTGGGCTGTCCCTTTGTGTTCTTAGCTTCGTCAAAAGCAGCGCGGATCTGAGCCATATCATTACCGTCAGCGACTTCGATAACATGGAAATTAAATGCTTTCCACTTGTCAACGATAGGATAGGGAGAGTTAACCTCTGTGATGGGTCCGTCTATCTGAAGGTTGTTATTATCTACGATAACAACGAGATTATCAAGCTTTCTGTTGCCTGCGAACATAGCTGCTTCCCAAACCTGTCCCTCTTCGATCTCACCATCTCCGAGAAGTGTGTAAACACGGTAAGATTCGTTTGTGAGCTTTGCTGAAAGAGCCATACCTGCAGCAACCGATATACCCTGTCCGAGAGAACCGCTTGAAGCGTCTACTCCGGGTGTATGTGTCATACAAGGATGTCCCTGAAGATGAGAGCCTACATGACGAAGTGTCTTAAGATCCTCTACCGGGAAATATCCTCTGTTAGCAAGAACCGAATAAAGTCCGGGTGCTGTATGTCCTTTTGAAAGAACGAAGCGGTCGCGATCTGCCTTCTTGGGATCGGCCGGATCAATATTCATCTCCTCGAAATAAAGATAGGTAAATACCTCAGCAGCTGATAATGAGCCGCCCGGATGTCCGGACTTAGCTGCGTGAGTCCCCTCGATAATGCCTTTTCTGACTTCGAGAGCTTTTGCTTTGAGTTCCTGATCTGTCATTGAATCTCCTTTCTTGACTTGTTTAATAAAACCCCTTTTGTCTTAATATTTTGAATTGCCATTATTATAGCAAATTCTAAACTACTTTACAAGTGACTAAATATTGTTTTATCACTATTCCATCACGATCTCTTCAAGGCTGATGAGCATGATGTTTTTAATGGTGGCAGCAACTGTCTTGGCATTCTCCTCAAAACCGTTTTTGGAGAATATGATGTAGAATGTGGCTCCCTTATCGTTGATACGTCTCGTAAGATCGATAAGACTCTTAAGATCAACCATCCCAACAGGCTCGTCACGATAGAAGCATCTGGCAAATATCATAGCATCCGCTCCCTCGCTCTCACCCTTGGCAACAAGGTCAAATCCCTCGGAAGTACCCTGTTCCTCATCATTTTCCCACCAGTTACCTATGGTGTGGATGGTAAACGGAAGCCATCCTTCCTCATTCTTATGAAGAAGATAATCACGACACATCCTGATAAATACAGGTTGCATGAACTCTTCCATCCTGGGCATGATGTGCTCATCCAAAAGCTCATCCACCCTCCTCTTATAATAAAGGCCGATATGAGGTACAACAAGCTGATACCAGAACTTGTCAGCAAAGTGAACTATGGAATATCTGGTCTTACGCCTGTTGGTGGGTTCCGTAACCGGGTTTTCCTTGGTTACGATACCTATTGTCATGAGTGTATTGAGATAAGGAACAACTACATCCTTGGGCTTTTCGACTTCGGCTGAAAGCTCGTTTACACGACTCATACCTCCGGCAAGTGCCACAAGAAGTCTGTTGTAATAACTCATTTCACGAAGCTCCATCTGAATTGTCTTTTCAGGCATCAGCATGGATTCGTTCTCATCTGTAAGAAAAATCCGCTCTATAGTCCGTGCAGTGGAATCTGCTGCCCATTTAAGATAGTGGGGAATACCGCCTGTAACTCCGTAATACTCTGCAACCTGTGCGGGTGAAGCTGTCGGGAAAAATCCCATGCATTCGTAGTAAGGAAGAGGACCAAGATCCATACGGACCACTCCTACATCCTTCCATATTGATTTCTTTGAAAAAACAAGCTTATCCATGTGGAGATATGCGTCCGAACACAGTAAAAGCTTAACCTTTCCGGTCGGCCAAACCTCCGTAACATAGCGGAAAAGCTCCGGCTCGAAAGAAGTATCCGCTTTAGCGAAGTTGGGATAATGATCAATAACAAGAACAACCTTACCGTCCTCTGTCATCCTGCCCAAAGCATCCAGTAGCTGTTCAAGAGTATATTCACCTTCTCTAATCCCCAGAGCTTCTGCAAAAAACACAAGTTCCTGACGCCCTGTAGTCAGATAAGCGGCAAATTTAACCCCTCTCTTTCCTTTTAATAATTCCTTTAAAATAGTGGTCTTTCCGATGCCCGCTCTACCG
>JAILKW010000263.1 GCA_024693455.1 Lachnospiraceae bacterium | reverse complement strand
TGACAAACTATACTCAGTCGGGGTACAAGCTCCGACTGAGTTAAACGCTCCGCGAGGATGCGCACGGATTCGGACAGGAATTTGTCTGCTGAAGCAGACCCGAATCCGGCGCGCAAGACTCGCGAGCGAGTCTTGACGTATAAAAATATCATTAACATGTTTGTATTAATCTGATATTTTGTTATAATTAAATTAGTAAACATGAATTTTGGTGATATATTATGAAAAAGATTCTTATAGTAGACGACGAAGAAATATTTCTTAAAATAACAAGGAACTTTTTGAGTAATGACTATGAAGTGGTTACTGCTCTTTCCGGAGAAAAAGCGATCGAGATTTTTAAAGAAACAAAACCCGACCTAGTTCTCTCCGACCTTATGATGCCCGGAATGTCCGGATATGAGCTTCTAAGCCGTATCAATGAATCCGAAGGAAATACCATTCCCTTCATATTTATGACAGCGGACGACAGGGAAGAAAGTGAAGCAAAAGGTTTTGACACAGGCGCACTTGATTATATAAAGAAGCCTTTCAAAAAAGACATTCTTCTAAGAAGAGTTGCCAATATTATCAACCAGCAATCTCAAATGCAGGTTCTTAAAAAAGAAGCTCAGACAGATCTGCTTACCGGCCTTTTAAACAAGGCCTCTTCCGAGTACCAGATCACTGATCTGTGTAAAAAAGAAACCGGTATGCTTATGATCATTGATCTTGACAGTTTCAAGCTCGTCAATGATCTTTACGGTCATGATATGGGAGACAAATTATTGGTTTCGTTCTCCAACATTCTCCAAACCCAGGTACGCACCGGAGATATCGTAGGCCGGATCGGAGGAGACGAATTCATTGCCTTCTGTCATCATATACAATCAGAAGATGTCATTTCAGCCAAGGCAACCGATATCAATACTGCTCTTCTCTCAAGCGCAAGAGAACTCATGGGTGAAAATATGAGCATCCCCCTCGGGGCATCTTTGGGAGTTGTACGGGTTCCATCAGATGGCTGTATTTTTTCGGAGCTTTTCAAAAAGGCCGATACTGCCTTATACGAAGTAAAGCAAAACGGTAAGCATGGCTATCGGTTTTTTTCCGAAATGAATGCCAGCATCGCCTCTTCCGCACCGGATAATGAACAATTGTCGGATCTTAGGCGGATACTCGGTGAACGTGATCCGTTCAGGGGCGCAATGACAGTCGATTTTGAAACTTTCCAGTCAATATACAGATTTTTGGTTCGCTCCACCGAAAACTATCACAAATCAGTAGCTTTCATGAAGGTTACTTTAACAGGCGAAGATGTATCCGAGACCGTTCGCAATAATTTTTTTGAAATCCTTACAAAAGTCCTTCGTAAAAGTGATGTTATAACCAAAAACGGGATCACCTCCATTCTGGCTCTCTTACCTGAGACCGATGATAAATACGGCCAAGTAGCCGTTGAACGAGCTATGGATTATTGGCAAAACACTGATCCCGAAACCTACTCCAAATACAATATTGAAACGATACTTGAAAATCTAACGTAAAAACTCAGCCGGCATGATGCCGGCTGAGTTTTTATACAAAAGCAGCAAGTACGATATTTGACACATCCATTGCAAAGGGCGTCAGTCTGATCCGTCCATCTTCGTTAATGATCAAATTTCTTTCGCTTAACTTTCTAAAATGTTCTTTGTAAATTGCATCCGGAGTTATTCCAAAGGCTTCATAAAACTCACTTATGCTTATCCCCTCAGTCATACGAAGCCCGAGAAACATAAATTCCGACATTGCATCTGATTTTTTAAGTTCTTCAAATCCTCCGATCTTTTCTCCGTACAGATATGTTTTCATATCCTTTGTATTGGCATAACGTACCTCGAAAGCACTGCCCATATCTCCTTCTCTTAAAATATCGGGACTGATAAGAGATGCAGCTCCAAGACCAACACCTACGTATGGAGTTCTTTTCCAATATCCTATATTATGTCTGCATTCAAATCCCGGTTTTGAAAAATTGGAAATTTCATATTTGTTATAACCGGATGTCAAAAGCAGGTTCTCCGTCAGATGAAGCATGGATACCGTTTCATCTTCTCCGGGGAGAAACATCGTATCCTCTCCTTTTTCCTGTCGCAAAGCATCTTCATGGTACATATCATAGAAAGGAGTCCCCTCTTCTATTATAAGAGAGTAAACCGAGATATGTTCGGGTCGTAATAATAAAACCTCTTTTAATGAAGCCGCAAGAGAATCCTGTGTCTGACCCGGAAGACCACTCATCAGGTCGATATTTATATTGGGAAATCCGGCTTTTCGGAGTGAATCATAGCTTTCCAAAAAATCCCGGTAGCTGTGAATCCTTCCAAGACGCTTCAGCTCAGCATCATCGGCCGATTGCAACCCCATACTTATTCTGTTTATTCCAAGGTCCAGATATCCTTTAGCTTTTTCCCGGGTTACAGTCCCCGGATTGGCTTCTATTGATATTTCAGCCCCGGGTAGAATTTCAAAATTGTCCGATATCGTATTACATATTTCTTCTATAAAATATAGAGGCAGCATACTTGGAGTACCGCCTCCTATATAAACAGAAGAAAGCCTGCCTTTATAACGACAAGCTGACTCCTTTATCTCTTCACAAATTACCTTTAGGTAATCTCGCTGTAATCTACCGTCGAAAACGCCCGAGGTAAAATCACAATATAAACATTTTTGTACACAAAACGGAAGGTGTACATAAAGTTCAAAATCACTCACAAAATCACCTTAAATCATTCTTCATCCAGTTTCAGAACACTCATAAATGCTTCCTGAGGGATCTCTACGTTTCCTATCTGACGCATGCGTTTCTTTCCCTCTTTTTGTTTCTCAAGCAATTTCTTCTTTCTGGTAATATCTCCTCCGTAACACTTTGCCAGGACATCCTTTCTTACAGCTTTAACAGTCTCTCTTGCTATTACCTTGCTGCCTACAGCTGCCTGAATGGGGATCTCAAACAAATGTCTGGGGATCTTCTCTTTAAGCTTTTCGCACATCTTTCTGCCCTTTTCATAAGCTGTATCTTTAAACACAATAAAGGAAAGTGCGTCAACCATCTCTTTATTGATAAGTATATCAAGCTTAACAAGTTCAGACCTTTTATATTCCGAAAGTTCATAGTCAAAAGAGGCATATCCTCTTGATCTTGATTTAAGGGCATCAAAGAAATCATAAATGATCTCATTAAGAGGCAGTTCATATTTAAGCAATGCTCTGGTCTCTTCCATGTATTCCATGGAAATATAAATACCTCTTCTCTCCTGGCAAAGATCCATTATAGCCCCAATATATTCGCTTCTTACCATAACCTCGGCAGAAACATACGGTTCCTCCATGTATTCAATTTCCGAGGGGTCGGGAAGATTTGAAGGATTGGTAAGTTCTATCATCTCACCGTCTGTCTTATACACCCTGTAAACAACTCCGGGAGCTGTGGTTACCAGATCAAGATCATATTCTCTTTCAAGTCTCTCCTGGATAACATCCAAATGAAGAAGTCCTAAAAATCCGCATCTAAAACCAAATCCAAGCGCTACCGAAGTCTCCGGCTCATAGAAAAGCGCTGCATCATTAAGCTGTAACTTTTCAAGCGCATCCCTAAGATCCGGGTACTTGGCTCCGTCTGCGGGATATAATCCGCAGTAAACCATTGGATTTACCTTTTTATATCCGGGCAGCGGCTCACTGCAGGGATTGTCTGCTCCCGTTATCGTATCACCGACACGGGTATCTCTTACATTTTTAATAGATGCCGTCATATAACCAACCATTCCGGCCGAAAGCTCATCAGACGCGATAAACTGTCCTGCTCCGAAATAGCCTACCTCAACTACTTCAAACTCTGCTCCGGTTGCCATCATACGAACCTTATCGCCTGCTTTTATCCTGCCTTCCTTGACCCTGCAAAATACTATAACACCTCTGTAGGAATCATAAAGCGAGTCAAAAATCAGCGCCTGAAGAGGTGCGTTTACATCCCCGTCCGGAGCCGGAAGCTCATTGATTATAGCCTCCAAAACACTCTTGATATTTTCTCCCGTCTTGGCAGAGATCCTGGGTGCATCCATAGCAGGAATACCTATAACATCCTCAACCTCTCTTGCCGTACCTTCAGGATCGGCCGAAGGCAGATCTATCTTATTAATTACAGGAAGAACCTCAAGATCATGATCAAGAGCAAGATATACATTGGCCAGTGTCTGAGCCTCGATACCCTGAGCCGCGTCAATGATAAGTATTGCTCCGTCACAGGCAGCAAGCGATCTGGACACTTCATAATTAAAATCAACATGTCCCGGTGTATCTATGAGATTAAGGATATATTCATTCCCGTCATCTGCCTTATAAATCAGGCGGACAGCCTGGGATTTAATTGTAATACCCCTTTCTCTTTCGAGATCCATATTATCAAGCACCTGAGACTGCATCTCTCTTGCCGTAAGAGTACCGGTCAATTCGATAAGTCTGTCCGCAAGGGTTGATTTACCGTGGTCGATATGTGCCACTATACAAAAATTTCTGATCCTGCTTTGATCCATCTTGTTCTCCCAATTACCTAAATGTCTTAAATTGCAAACCAATTTTACAGGATTTCCCCGATTATGTAAAGCAAACATTGGTAATAAGCTTATGTTTTATAAGAAAATATCTTGACATTTAGATAAGTATTTATTATTATTACAAGGTATGTGTGCACCTTGGTCGCCCGTGTCTGGCTGAGGCGCTGCGGCTAATTACATATATTAATTCATTATATCGGAGGTGAATACATTGGCTAACATCAAGTCTGCAAAGAAAAGAATTCTTGTAATCGACACTAAGACAAAGCGTAACAAGGCTATCAGAAGCGCTGTTAAGACCAGCATCAAAAAGGTTGAGGCAGCTATCGCAGCTAATGATAAAGCTGCTGCTACAGAGGCACTTCGTGTTGCTACTTCTGAGATCAGCAAGGCTTGCTCAAAGGGCATTTACCATAAGAACAATGCTTCCCGCAAGATCGCTCGTCTCGCAGCTGCAGTTAACAAGATCGCTTAATATCAATAAAATTAAAACCATCGACACCGTCAGTCGATGGTTTTTTTCTTTGCATATCTTGCGAGAATAAGCTCCATGGCTGTCTCCTCTTTCATTCTTCCTGTATGGCAGGCTTCCTGTGCATCCTCCATGTCACTTAACATCTTCTCTATTGTACTTTCCGAAAACAATCTGCTTTGCTTTTCGTATCTGTCTAAAAGAAACTCCCTTCCCTGCAATGATAAACGCTCTGCTATATCCTTTTTGGACATTCTCACCCTTTGCATGGATATATAAAAATAAAGATCCCTAAACTGGCGCTCGATCAATATCAGCGCACCTGCCGGACTCTCCTGGGCGTTTATCAGAGCACGATACTGTTCCATAGCGCTCTTCATATTTTTCTCGCCTATGGCTTTTATAAGGTCAAACACCTTCCATTCAAGCCTGTCCGTGCAGATCTCCTCAATATCCTTCTTTTCGATCGTCTTTTTCCCCATACAATAGGCAAAAAGCTTCCGGGATTCGGCGTCCATAAGATAAAGAGTATCCCATTTTTCTTTTGGATTTTTGGTCTTACGCGGCGCTCTCATCCTTCGAAGAAATTCGTGATTAGCCTCCCCCGAAATAGAAAAGCCCATTTTATTGCACCGGCCTTCCATCCATCGAAGCAGTTCCCCATCCGAGGGAACTTCAAAATCAGCTGTGGTTCCGTTTTTCTCAGCTGCCTTATAAGCTTTGCTTCGGATGTCCACGTCCGTCTCAACAAAAATAAGAACGGTGGATTCGAGCACATTTGACAGATAATCAACAAGTATGTTATCGGACTTTTTAAAAATCCCCGACTCTTCTATCAAAGCCACTCTTCTATCTGCGAAAAAAGGCATCGTATCTGCAAATCCAACCACATCATCGGGAGTGTAATTCCCTTTTTCAAACTTTGAAAAATTCATATTATCTCCCTCTTTTACAAGGTATTTTATAAGAAGTTTCCTGTAATGATCCACAAGAAATCTTTCTTCCCCGTAAAGAAGGTAAATGTTTTTCCAGTTTTTGTTTTTTATATCTTCATCTATTGTTCTCAATTTTTCACCTCCCGGTTATTATATACTATTTAAAACCAAAATGATATAATTAAGAAACAGTAAGGGGATGCGCCAAATCGTATCCCTGCCATCTGCTTTAACGGATAATGAGGTATCTGATATGAGAAGAAAAAACAAGGTAGACATAATCGTAACATGGGTGGACGGAAGCGACCCAGCATGGCTTAACGAAAGAAACAAATACACTTCTTCAGGAGATAATCGGAATTCCCGTTATCGGGACTGGGGACTTATGCCCTATTGGTTTCGTGGAATAGAAAAATATGCTCCATGGGCTGACCGTATTTTTTTTGTAACCTGGGGACATCTTCCCTCCTGGCTTAATACCGATAATCCCAGACTTCGCATAGTAAATCATAAGGATTACATTCCGGCTGAATATCTCCCCACCTTCAACACGAATGTCATCGAAATGAATTTACACAGAATAAAAGACCTCAGTGAAAATTTTGTAATGTTTAATGATGACATATTTTTACTTGACATGACCTCAAAGGACTTTTTTTTCAAAAGAAATAAGCCCTGTGATATGCTTGCACTTCAGCCCGTTGTTGCAAATGAATCGGATAATGTAATGCCCTATATTTATTTAAATAATTCGATGATACTGGCAAAATATTTTTCAAAGAGGCAGAATTTCCTGAAACAACCCGGTGCATACCTTCATATAGGATATCCTCCTCTTTATTTTTTTTATAACATTCTTGAAATGACCTTCCCGCGATTTACGGGTTTTTATACTGTTCACGGTCCTGCTCCGCTAAAGAAATCCTTTCTTAAAATGATATGGGAAAAAGAGACATATTATTGTGAACGAACGTGCCGTAATCGATTCAGAAGTGCCGAAGATGTAAATCAGTATCTCGTACGTGAGTGGACAAAACTAAGCGGTAATTTCATTCCCAAAAACATTACCAAAAACTTCTCCTATATCGGACTTGATGGAAATATTGATAAGATAACTGATGCCATAAGGACAAGAAAAGCTGCCATCATGTGCCTTAATGATGTATGCAGCGACAAAGATTATAATAATAAAAGGGATGCTCTTATCAGAGCTTTTGATCATATACTACCTGAAAAATCATCTTTTGAAATTTAAAATTATCGGTCGGAGCAAATGCTCCGACCGCTTTTATTTCCAGATATTGATCTTTTCCATAAGTGCGCTTCGTTCACCCGTTTTCTTTATTATCTTTAAACTTGATTTACCCCGAAGCTTTCTGTTATTTCTTAAAAATTTGATCAATGTAAGTGTCCAAAGCACAGGCCAAAGCAAAAAGATTTTACCGGCTTTCGGAAAATTAAGATTCATCTGGTGATGGAATTCTATTACAAGTGCTCCTATACCTTTTCCACGAAGCATTACCATTCGCCATTCGTCCTTATCTCCAAACTCTCCGCCATCCAAAACTTCCCTGATAAAAAGATTTGCATCCTCTTTAGATACCGGTGTCTTCCTTTTAACCAAAAGTGCAAGAACAGCTTTTTCCGAAAGCCCAAGATAATGATAACAGACAGAGGATATCATATCAGAAAATCCTCCTATCTCCGATTCTTTTATCAACTGTTTATACCTTGTTATAAAGCCAGGTATTTCATCCTTCGTTTTTTCGTTCCAGTATACTACCCAGTCACAAAGCAGTTTAAGTCCGAAACCTCTTCTAAGGAAGTGCTGCAGCATATGCAGTAAAAGTTCATATGCCTGATAATCATCATCCAGGATCGGAACAGATATACCCATTATCTCTTTATAGATTATATGATCGGAAATATCCTTTAAAAGTCCGTTTAAATAATTGTTGATCTTTGAATTATCAAAAGGCTCCGAAAGCATAATATGCAGTTCGGCTTCAATACCTGTTTTCGAAGACATAACAATCTGATGAAGCGCCAGCTGTTCCTCGGAAACCTTATATCCCATTTTTGATAAGACTTCTACTGCCCTGTCGGATTCCGTCGGTTCACAAAGCAGTATATCTATATCTCCTGACTTTCTGTACTCGGGGACAGGGTAAAAAGAGGCCGCAGCGCATCCTTTTAGAATTGCGCATTTTATTCCGCTATCTTTAAGACAATTGCATAACCTTGCACTTTCAAACAAAAGATGATAGCTCTGCCACACTGTCTTATCCGTTTCTCTTTGAAGAATATCTATTGAAGGTTTTTCTTCACTGTCTTCTTTGTCTATCACATCATATAAAAGCGGAACGACCGCATGTGAAGAGGCTTCATTTATAAGCTCTGACTTGCATTTTTTTAGTTTTTGGGGCTTTTGCGATGTCAGTGCCATCCTAAGGGATGACAATAGATTTTTTTCGGAAGCAGATAAAGCCGATGTTTTCTTTTTCACTCTGTTGTTCCTTACATTCTTTAAATATTTTATCTTTTGTAAGATCAGTTTAAATTCATTTGTTTTGAAATAAAATAAGAGATATAAAACATTGGGGATCAACACACATACCGTAAGCCGTATTATTATCTTAAGTATGAGATCATAATTACCTGATCCAAGTCCTGCCCTTTCCTCAATAAAAACACAAACTATATGACTTAAAAAAGCAGCTACAAACGTAAT
>JAILKW010000313.1 GCA_024693455.1 Lachnospiraceae bacterium | reverse complement strand
AAGCTGGGGAAATATGCCTTTGCCAATTGCAGCAAGCTAAGCGCTGTTACGGTGAAGAAAAAAGCCCCGATAACAGCCATTCCTTCACAGTGTTTTGCTTACTGCACCAAGCTAAGTGTATTTACGATCCCATCGAAGGTTACATCAATCGGAAGCCGGGCATTTTTGGAAGATTACGAGCTTGACATAACTATTCCGGATAAGGTCAAAAACATTGGGAAAAATGCATTTGATGGTACGGCAGTGCAAACAGTGGAAGTATCCGCTCAAAACATAGGTGAGAATGCTTTTATAAGGTGTTATTCATTAACAAACGTAGTGTTGAAACCTGGTGTAAAAAAAGTTAAGTCCAATGCTTTTAGCTTTGGAGGACAAATTGAAAAGTTTACGATCGGGTCAACAGTTAAGGATATTGCACAGGATGCGATCAGCAATTCCGAGATAAACGAATTTCAGGTGGATCCGGCCAATACAGAATATACGGTTAAGGACGGAGCGCTTTATTCAGGAGATATGAAAACACTTATGGCTTATCCCGCTCCGGTGTATGAGGAAAGCGAGGAAACGGAGACTGAGGGATTAGCACAAGATGTTGGGGCTGATCCAACTGCTGCACAGACGCAGGAGGCTGAAGAGACCACGATAAAAACGAACAAAGCCATTGTTCCGGAAGGAGTGGAGACGATCGGAGGCAATGCATTTCGTTTTAGTTCTTTGACAGAGGTACAGTTACCTTCCACATTAAAGACAATAGAAAACGGTGCATTTTCAAATAATAATCTTTCAACGGTTCAATTACCGGCTTCTCTTACAACCATAGGAGAAAGCGCATTTGAAGGCAATGCTTATTTGACGGACATATCTGTGGGAGATTCGGTTGAGAGTATCGGTAATAAGGCATTTGCCAATTGTGTTGCTTTAAAGGAAGCGGCTCTTGGTAAGGGCATTAAAATTATTCCGAAAGAGCTTTTCGCAGGAGACGGTGAACTTACATCCGTTAAGATACCTGATACAGTAAAAATGATCGAGCCGGGAGCTTTCAGAGGCTGCATGGGTCTTGGCAGTGATTATAATGACAAACTAAAGCTTGATGACAGCCCGAATTTTAAGGTAGATAAAAAAGGTGCACTGCTTTCGGAAAACGGAAAGACATTAATTGCATATCCGGGAGAATTTAAAGATTCTGTTTATATAGAAAATGAAGATGGAATGGCACTTACAGATATGTACGATGTACTTGTAAACAGTACTGATCAGGGAGAAACATATACTGTGGATTCTGCAGTTAAGACAGTTCGTTCCGGTGCATTCTCATATTCACCGGATGTTTCGGTACTGAAAGTTAAGTCAAAGTCTACCAAACTGGAAGATAATTCCTATGGACTGTCGTATGCTACAGATTCATCCAACACAGAACCGGTTATAATCGGTAAGTCCGGTTCCGGAGCACAGAAATACGCAGATACGAATGATATAGCCTTCTTTACGGGTGATTTTGCCCAGAATGTAACCAAAAAATCGCTTAAAGCAGGTAAAAGCTTTAAGTTTAAGATTTCAAACACACCTGCAGGTAAAACCTTTTTCTCATCGACCAATCCAAATGTGGCAAAGGTTTTAAAAAGCGGAAAGGTTGTTGCTGTAGCAAAGGGCAAGACTGATATTTATGCGACTGTAGGTACGAAAAATTTCTGCTGTAAAGTAACGGTAACAACCGGTAAAAAAGCCGGGGTATACAAGGCGATCAAAGGCTACAGTGATGTGGATCCCGTAAATGCCGATAAACTTGCAAAATGGTCAAGGGATTATTACAAGTTAAATGAGTCACTGTTTCATAATAATGAGATAATGCCCGCGATAAACTTTTATTCGGGTAACAGTTATACCCTGGTTAACGGGGGCTTTTACGATAAGTCTGACAGTTATTTTAAATATATATTCGGACCATTGGACGGTGATTATGGACAGTATCTGAAGATAGGAGAGAATCTTCATAAAGAACTGTCAATGACGGCGGTGAATACGAATCTGATCACATACCGCGGAACGGATTATATTGCCATGTATACGGGCGCGGGGAATTCCATTGCGGATATGAAGGCTTCTATAGGCAAGACGGTAAGGCCGGTTGCAGCCCACAGCACCTCACTTTCACCGGATGTGGCGCTGGCCTTTGCCGGGGATGACCGCTACGCAACGGTGCTTGAGTTTTACACTCCGAAGGGATCGAAAGTAGGCACCTACCTAAGCAAGGTTTCTACGTTTTCAACGGAAGAAGAGTATCTTATCAATAGCAATTTAAAGCTTAAGGTGTTGGATGCGGGCGTCCACACAATAAATACAAGGCTTTGGAATTATGAAAAGGGAAAGTCAACGACCGTACCTGTTGCAAGGCGATATATGCGGCTTCTTGTTATGGAATAGAGACTTGTCTGTAATGGAAGATACTGAACAGAGTGTGAGTGCTGCAAGTCAACAGTGAATGAAAATGAGATATAAGTCTGACATCAGACTTTGATAGGATAGGAAAACATAATGAAAAACACAGAAAAAGAAAACATTGCGCAAAGTGAGATTACTTTTGGGAAGCTTACATTACAGGCACTGCCACAGATGTGGGTATTTCAGGTTATTGCAGCTGTGATTTCCTTTATTCCCGCAATACTGATAATGGATCTGATAGACTGGGTCGCAGGGATTGGTATAGGTGCCATTACTACGGCAAATATAAAAGCCGTAATTTTAAGCTGGAAGATGCCGGTGATATTGCTGCTCGGTATATTACTTATTTTTGTGTTTATGGTACTGGAAATATTTGCGCAGATATATCTTACAAATAATATTTTAAACGGCCAAAATGATGGGATCATAAAGTGTATAAGAGATGGGCTTAGGGCGGTAAAGAGATTTTTAAATCCTTCGGGACTGGTTGTTATTCTCTTTATCTTTATCGCAGGTCCTCTTTGCGGTGTTGGATTTACTATCAGTTTATCTGAGACTTTTTATATTCCGAATTTCATCATGGAGGTTGTTTTAAAGAGTCCGTTACTTGCGACGGTTTATGTTGTTTTGATCCTGCTCCTTATCTGGATAGCCGTTCTTTCCATCTATACCTTACATGCAATACTTCTTGATGGAATGACACCGTCTGAAGGAAGAGCTTATTCAGGACAACTGGTAAAAAAGCATTGGGGAATATTTCTGAAAAGGTTTATTGTTAATGTGGCTTTGATATTAGGTATCATATTTTTGTCAAATGTTATCCTATACAATATTCCGCATTGGCTTCTCGGAGGTATCGGAGAGAGCCTGCCCAAGGACCGGATCATAGATTTTGGAGGTATTTTTGAAAACCATGCAGAGCTTTCAAATGATGATGTAAAGTTGATAGTCTATAGGGCAGTGGCAGCATTTGTTGTTATGGTATCGAAATATCTTATATATCTGATACCGCTGCTTTGCGGAGCTTATTTAATGCTCAGACTCAACAGGGATTATTTGGAATACACCGGCAGAGGACGCGATAGTTGGCCACAGCGCCCCAAAAATAAAAGTTATATCAGAAATATTGTTATTATATGTATAATTTTTGTAGTCTTTGGCGTAACATCCGTTGTGATAGGATTATATTATGATCCCCTTTATACAAGGGAAGAAAATGTAAAAATTGTCGCTCACCGTGCGGGAGGCACAATGGCGCCGGAGAACTCTATAGAAGGACTAAAGAAGGCGATCGAGCATAATTGTTATGCCTGTGAGATAGATGTCCAGCGGACAAAGGACGGATATTATATTATTAATCATGACAATGATTTTAAGCGACTTACCGGTGTAGAAAAAACCCCGGGTGAAATGACCCTTGAAGAGATCAAAAAGCTTAGGATCAAAGATACGACCGGAAGCGGAAATGATGCGCAGGTCGTAACACTTGAGGAGATGCTGGATGTTATAAAAGGTAAGGTCAAGCTTTTTGTAGAACTCAAAGGAGTCAGTGCGGACAGACAGATGGTAGACGATGTGGCGCGGATCATAAAAGAGCATGATTGTGTGGAAGATACCGCACTTATCTCGCTTGATTATTCAATAATTGATTATGCTAACACAAATTATCCCGAATTTGAAACAGGCACACTTTTCTTTGCAAGTCTTGGGGATGTTTCAAAACTCAACTGTGATCTTTTGATAATGGAAGAGGAATCGGCTACCGACAATAATATTGAAACTGTTCATAACGCAAATAAGCAGGTAATAGTCTGGACAGTTAATACTTTTGAAAATATGTATAAGTTTTTGGATTCAGATATCGACGGGGTTATCACCGATGAAGTAATTCTTTCGGAAGAAGTACAGGCGATACTTGATGACAGGACTGATCTTGAAGTGTTACAGGATAAAATTTGATATACGCTCCGCGAGTATATGCAAATCCCACGCCAAGTCTCGCAAGCAAGATTTGAACGTGAATTCTTATTACAATTCTTTATAAAATAAATGCAATAAAAGCAATAATCTGATAAACTATACCTCAGTTGGAGGTGTCCACCTGCAGACGCAGCGCAGGTGGAGGCAAAAATGATATTCATGCTTTTAAGGGAGTCGAACATGAAAACAGATTTATATACACTGACCCAAAGTAATGTTAAATATTTTTCAATGAAGTTACCGGATTTCATTTATGAGAAGGTAGACAGTAACGGTTTTTTTACTTTGGGAGCCGTTGGTTATAAAGGAGATGATGGTTTCCCTATAGGAATGGCACAGTTTCATTCAAATATAACAAGAGACGGAAGATTTTTTGTTGAAATAGTATATCTGTATGTAATGGAAGAATTCCGCAGAAACGGTATAGGATCAAAGCTTATAGACCGAGTCAGAAAGATTAATAAAAAATGTGATATAGAAACTCTTACAATCCTGATCCCGTCAGAGAACAACACTGAGCTTGGTTTGGACATATCGCCGGATGAGATGGCCAAATTTTTTGATATACTTGGGTTTTCAAAAGTTGACGTGAATCTTAAGATGTATGAGACCGTATTGACAGAGAATCATCCAAACCTGGAAGAAACAGATGTAGTCAGATATACAAAGTTTTTAAAACTTTAACTCAGTCGGAGAAATCCCCCACCTCTAAGCGTTAGCGTAGGTGGGGGTTATGAGCGAGTCTTGACTCATCAGGGAAAGATCCGTTTTGCGATTTTTTGAGGTTCTGATTCGTATAAAATAAAGGGGTAAGTATTTATGACTGATAAAACAGATATGTTATCCGAAGCGGGGCAGGAAGCAATAATTGAAGCCCTTAAACAGGAAAATGAACACTTAAAAAGACAGATCGCAATGGCGGTCAATTTAAGATTTCATTTGATGCCAAATGTATATCCGGCATTTCCGGATGCGGAAGGAATGGATATTTATGCTGATCAGATCGGTCTTGCAGGGGTCGGAGGAGATTTTTTCGATTTTTTCAGAATAGATGCGGATCATATCGGAATCGTGATAGCAGATATCTTTGATGGAGGAGATGCTGCAGCTTTGTATATGGTGGCATTTAAGCTGTATCTTATGGGAGAGCTTAATATGGGATTTTCTCCCTCCGAGATAATAGGAGTTGTAAATAACAGACTTGCCAGGGCTAACGAGGATAATTTGTGTCTTACAGCATGGTACGGTGTTTATGAGATTTCCACGGGAAAGATAACAGCCGTTAATGCAGGACATGAAGCACCTGTAATATATCGTAAGGACGGAAGTGTGGAACAACTTGACGGAAACCTGTCATATCTGCTTGCGGTAATGGAAGGTATGCATTTTGAAAGCTATGAGTTTACACTGGAACCGGGAGAAAGCCTTATATTATATACGGATGGTGTTGTCGGTGCAAAAAACGAAAACGGAGTATTTTTTGACATAGAAACAATAAAAAATACATTATCGGAATATCATGATAAAAATGCCAGGGATATAGTGGGACAACTGCAGGAATCACTGTTTTTGCATATCAAGGATGAACCGCTTAGGGACGATGCTTCTTTCCTTTGTCTGAAGAGAAAGGAGAGTCTGCATTGAGTTTTGAAATAAACAGGATTAGAGAAAACGAGATCAGGATTTCCGATGGATCGGGGGCATCCGCTACAGTCGGAGTAACTGAGGATGTTATTAAAATACTGAGTTTTTATGTGCCGGAAGACAATCGTAAGAACGGGATAGGTAGATCCATGTTAGAGGAAGTGGAAAATATAGCACTTTCAAAAAATGCGAAGAGGATAGAATGTGATTACCGTGACGATTTAGAGGCTTTTTCCGCGCTTATTAAAAACAGCGGTTATGAGATATCTGAGGGGAAGAACATGGTTTCGGTAAATACCGAAGATTTGATCAATTCGACCGGTGTTATTAAGTCTCTTCGTGTAAAATTACCCGGTATTGAAACAACAAGTTTTTCCGAAATGATGCCTTATCAGATCGATGAAGTGGGAGAATTTTTAAATAATATCCATATAAATATGGATGAAAACAGACTTAATAGTTTTGATGAACGATTAAGTTGTGTTGTATATAATAAGGATTACAAGATCAGAGCCGTGCTCTTAACGACTATTTTGGATGGTGTTATCCTCGTAGATCTTCTGGTGGGATTTTCAAAAAAGAATCCGGAACATGTGTTGGCTGTATGTCAGGAATTTGTGAGGGGATTAATTGAAGACAATGTTGTCTCAAGTTGCCCCAAGATTGTGGTTATGGCGATAAGAGAAGAGGTAACAGCTCTTTTTAAAAGGCTATTGGATAAAGAATACCAACTTTATCTTGAAGCAAAAGTAAATCACGCAGTTAAGATACTTGAGCCGGGTGAAGACAATGAAATTAATTACACGGTGGGAGAGTATATCCCATGGCAGGAAGATATATCAGATATACCATATCAAAGCAATATAAGTGAAAAGCAATTATGGTTTAGCGTTTAGGGGGATAGAATGGAAACAAAAGTAATTGAAAATGGGGATGCGGCGGAGATCATACTTTCCGGACGTCTTGATACCAAAACTTCGGAGGAGGCGGATAAGATTTTCACTGAAGTAGGATCTAAGTATAATGATGTTACTCTTAACATGGAAAATCTGAACTATATTTCGAGCGCAGGAATCAGAACAATTCGTAATTTATATATGATACTTTATCGTGCAGACGGTCAACTTCATGCAAAAAACATATGTGATAATGTTTATCAAGTGCTCGAAATGACCGGTATTACGGTAATACTTGGTCTGGAATAAAATACCGTTAATAATAGGTATCACTTTAACACTACATGAAAGTCACATAAATCCATAATAAGTGATCCCGGTTAACTCAGTCGGAGAAATCCCCCACCTCTAAGCGTTAGCGTAGGTGGGGGTTATGAGCGAGTCTTGACAGTGGGGGACGGATATGCAGGTTAATGTTACTGTTAACAGCGAAGATCTTTTGCGGATCGAGAATGAAGACGATGCTGCAATAACAATAAGGAAACAGGGGAATAAGGCACAGTTGCTGTCTGTTTTTGTACCCAAATATGATCGGGAAGAGGGGGTCGGAAGCGAACTTTTAGCGGCTTGCGAAAATGTTGCTTTGTCTATGGGAATGGAAAGTATGACGGCATATTATCCGGATTCCATAGAGGGGATGACCGAATTTTTGGAGAACGCAGGTTACAAAGTAAACGTTGCAGCACCTGCTATTGCTATAGATATTTCAAATATATTATCATCATTTTCAGTAAAAAAACTTCTTGCAGCTGATACAGGAGGTTCTCTTTTTGCGCCTCTTTCTGAGCTGGTCAATTTAGGTGGAGAAGGTCTGGTCCAAATAGTTTCCAAATTTAAAATTAACATAAAAAATTCAGATGTATCAAGATTTCACAAGGAAATAAGCGGTGTGGTTTATGACAAATATAATGATCCGAAGACTTGTATTATCTGTACAAAGGAAGATGACAGTCTTGTTGTGGAATTGTTTGCCGGTATCGGAGAAAGTAATCCGATATATGTGACTGCGGCTATCCAGGGAATGCTCCGCGGCATTATTGAAAGCGGAGGGGAGGAAGAATTTAAGTATCTTTCCATGATCGTTGCCAATAAAAAAATAGAATCCTGTCTTGACAGATTCTTTAAAAAAGAAATAAAGCGGGAGAACGTGGCAGATATAATGTCTGCAAGTAAGACACTGACAGATACAGGGCTTTTGGATACGGATATAGACGAAGACATTGATGAGGATAAGGATGAAGTCTGGGAAAGGGAAGTCAGAAAAGTTCCGCTAATGGGAAACTCGGTCTTTAAGATGTCATGGATCAGCAGTGTTAATTCTACCGATGGTGGACAAGAATATTTAAAGATGGCTTTAGAGGATCTGTATGAAGGAGATATGTTTTTCCGTGAGAAGATAACCTTAAGGGAACTCAGCAGTCTTCCGTTTATAAACGTCAAACCATCCGATAACGTTTTTTCAATAGATGATGTGGACAGTGCCCTGTATAAAAAAGCTTTATTAAACTGTGAATTGGTTTGGGCAAAAAAAAGAATAGAGAAGTTTTCGGAAGAGGGGCTTAAAGGATTGGAGGGACGGCTTTCCTGCTGTATTGCATCCGAAGAGGATGTTACAGGTATGCTTTTGGTAAGAAGGAAAAAAACGGGAGAGTTGGTCATAGAACTTATTTTTGCAAAAGAGGGTTGTGAAAAGACAGATATTCCGGACATGATCCGATATTTTGTTCGTGCGGCTTTGATCAGATACGGAAAAGATCAAAGTGTAATTTTCAGGTAAATTTTCGGCTTTTGATTAATAAGCAACAAACTTGATTTTAATGATGAGAGGGAAAAATGACACAAAAGTCCTATATAAAGTATCATTCGATAATTGCATTTACGATTATGGTCTTAATGTTTTCATTAGGTCTGTTTTCTATGATACGTTCCGGCATTCATGGTATGGAAAAATACAGTCTTTTCAATTCCGCTTATGAGATAATGCCCATGATCGCAAGCATTCTTTTGTTTTTTTGCTGTATGCTGGATGGTATGCAGAAGGCAAAGGAACGAAAACTATTTATGGCGCTTGTATTTACAAATTTCTTTACTATTGTTTTGGACTTTACATCTTATTCTATAAGTGGTAAGGCAAATTTACAATGGATTTCCGCACTTCTTATTTTGGGTGTTTTTGGGTTTACGGCATTGATGGAGTGGCTGCTGTTAGAGTATTTCACGGGAATTATGGAAATAGGTGACGAAAAGCCGGTCAGGGTCATACGTAAAGTGACTATTGTGTGGCTGTTCTTTTCTTTGGGGTGTCTGTTAATCAATTATTTTAAGCCTTTTATTTATTATGTTAATGAAAATGGTCAGTATGTTGAAACGAAATGGTTTAACATTTCATTGGTCTTTCAGATTTATGTAGCATTATCACTTGTGATATTGGCTGTTGTATACAGAGAGAGATTAAAGAAAAACCAGATTCTGGCGGTTGTTTTGTTTGGTTTAAGCCATTTGTTTTTGATCGCCTTGTATTCACTTCATACCAAAATTTTCATAACATCCGGTATATGGGTGCTCGTATTTCTCGGACTTTATATGCTTATTAACGTAAAAAACGGAAACAAGAGAGCATTAACGAAGAAGGAGCTGGAAACGGCAAAAAACATTCAAAAAAGTATGCTTCCCGTAATTACTGCTGATATCAAAAACAAGCCGGAATTTGATGTCTATGCGGTAATGGAGCCTGCAAGGGATGTTGGAAGTGACTTTTACAATTTTTTCTTACTTGATGATGATCATTTTGCATTTTTGGTCGGAGATGTTGCAAGCCGTGGAGTAGGAGCGGCGCTTTATATGGCAGTTACAAGTGCTATGATCAATATGCATACTAAGCCCGGAGTTACGCCGGCTGCTATCCTTGACAATGTAAACCAAGGGCTTAGAGAAATCAATAATATGGATATGAATGTGGGCATTTGGCTCGGGATTTTTGATCTTCATTCGGGTCATCTTGTATTTTGCAATGCCGGACACAGTGATCCTGTGATTCTCAGAAAGCAGGAAGGCGGAGATTTTAAATATAAAAAGAGGTCTAAGGGTCCTCTTATTGGCGCCGTAGAGGAAACAGCTTATAAGAATGAGGAGATCATACTTGAACCCGGTGATCGTATATTCCTTTATACTGACGGCGTCATTGAATGTTCAAGAAAAAAGACCGGTGAATGCTTCGGTATGGACCGTATGATAGAAATTTTAAATGCAAACAAAGAGGCGTCTAACCGGGATCTTTGCAGTAAAGTGATTGAGAGTATATTCTCTTTTCTTGATAAAGAAGGTTCAACAGAAGATATTACCTTACTGGGATTTACATATGAAGGGGAAAGACTATGAATAGTCATATAGATACGTTTGGAAGAATATCGCAAAAAAAAGTAATAAATGTTGGGAATTTAATCCTGATGATCATGGTAGCAGTTTTTGTTGTAACTGTAATTGTGATAAATTTTCATGATTTCAATAATCTATATGAGCTTCAGGTGCTCCAGACAGCCTTGGATGTGTTTTCCATGGCACTTTGTCTTGTGTTATTTGGAGCATGTTATTACGATAATGCCGGCACAGAGGGAGTTAAGCTCCAGTTTCTACGGCTTACCGTATTACTTTATGCGGCATTATTTTTAGATTTTGTTTGCTGGTTTTACGGGGAAGATCCGGCCATCAGAACCTTCTATTTTATTATGGAGACTCTTTTGGGCTTTATGAATCCATTATTTGGTATCATGTGTTTCGAATATATTTTGGATTATATGGATCTTAGGAAAAAATCATTTGCAAAAATGTATAGTCTTTATATATATTCGGCGGGTGCCCTTGCTGTTTTTGCAAGAATTATAAATATTTTCTTCCCGATTTATTTCCGCATAGATGAAAACGGATATTATTTCAGGACGGCTTATTATCCGGTTTCGGTTGTAATTACGGTAGGAATCCTTCTTTTTTGTTTATATATCGTTTTTTCAAACAGGAAACAACTTAGAACATATCAGTTTTGGATCCTGACACTGTTTTTTATAGCTGTAATAACCGGAGTGATATTGGATGTGTTTATATTAGACCTGACACTGGCCTTTCCTACAGCGGCAGTTCTTTTGCTTTTAATATACAGTGTACTGAATCTTCAAAGAAGCAGAGATCATTCTATAATAGAGTAGGAAATGTCAATGGCAAACCGGATGCAGGAATCAATGTTGCCTAATCATTTTCCGAAGGCTTCTGATGTAAAATCATATGATCTTTATGCCACTATGAATCCTGCAAAGGAAGTGGGAGGTGACTTTTATGATTTTTTCATGATAGATGA
>JAILKW010000308.1 GCA_024693455.1 Lachnospiraceae bacterium | reverse complement strand
GGATCGGAAGGATCTTCACCGACGTTTACGTTTACAACCGTTCCGTCAGCTTTTGCTATAACTCCGTGAAGAGCAAGCGGAAGTGTAACCCACTGATACTTTTTGATACCGCCGTAGTAATGGGTATCAAGAAGGGCCATTCCCGTATCTTCATATAAAGGCACCTGTTTTAAGTCCATTCTCGGAGAATCGATATGTGCTCCAAGTATGCTCATACCTTTTTCAAGAGGCTCGCTTCCAATAACAAAAAGTGCTATTGCCTTTCCCATATTGGAAAGATAAACCTTATCTCCCGCCTTGAGACTTCCGCCCTTTTCGATTATATCTTTAAGGTCGGTAAAGCCGTCTTTTTTTGCTTCTTCGATAAAAAACGACGTACACTCACGCTCCGTCTTACATGTTGAAAGAAACTGTCTGTAAGACTCCGCAAAATCCATTACCTTTTGTCTTTTATCTCCTTCGGGGTATTTTTCCCATGCGTTCTTTTGTTCCATCATTATGTCTCCTTAATTGTTATTTTTTTCGCTTCCTTTTGCTATATTATCCGTCACTCTGCGATAAAGCTCCTCTGCAGCGTTATATCCCATCTTCTTCTGACGATGGTTAACAGCTGCAGTCTCACAGATAACAGCCAGATTTCTTCCCGGTCTGATAGGCAGATTATAACATGTAACCTGCTGTCCGAGAATATCCATATATTCATCCTTAAGCCCGAGTCTGTCGTATTCTCTCTCTCTCTTCCAATCTTCAAGTCTGATCACAAAATCTATCTTTTGATTGTCCTTGACACACTCAACTCCGAAGAGGCTCTTTGCGTCGATTATTCCGATACCTCTAAGCTCTATAAGGTGTCTTGTCACATCCGATGCCGTACCCATAAGTGTGTTGTCATTGATCTTTCTTATTTCCACGACATCATCCGCAACCAGTCTGTGACCTCTTCTTACGAGTTCGAGCGCCGCCTCGCTTTTTCCGATTCCGGACTCACCCGTAATAAGAAGTCCTTCACCGTAAACATCAACAAGCACTCCGTGAAGTGTTGTGGTCGGTGCAAGTTCATAGCTGAGTGTATAGATAAGTTCCGCCATAAACTCGGAAGTATCTCTGCCCGTCATAAGGATTGGAATCTGAAATTCCATTGCCGCAGATACAAACTGCTCTTCCGGTTCAAGTCCCCTGCACATTACTATACAGGGAATCCCGGTTTCAAAAAGCGTTCTGTATATTTCCGCCCTCTGTTCAGGTGTCTTTTTACTGTGAAGATAGGCATACTCAACCATTCCTATGAGCTGAATACGTTCCTCCTCAAAATGATCGTAAAAACCTTCAAGCTGTAGTGCCGGCCTGTTAATATCCGCCAGCAAAACATATCTCTTACTAAGATCGATCTCAGGTGTACAATTGGTAAGACTGAGTTTTTCCGCTATATCCGATAATCTTGCCCCATCTGACATTTTTAACCCTCCTGTTTTGTTATTTTTTCCTGTTACCTCTAAAGCCGCCTTGTCAAGACTCGCTTTTTCTTTAATATAAGCATTACCACAGCAATAACCAAAATAGCTCCTGCTGCCGCAATGAGTAAAACAAAAGATCCTCCTGCCTCTGCTACGATAAGATCATATTCCGCACTGCTTTCCGAATATGTGATATATCGTCCGAACGTACCTGTTGAAAGTTTCGTCTTTTTACCGTCTTTTTCTACATAATACTCCTGGTTTTTCTTGGTTGTCGGAGGAAGGAAATGATAAGTATGCTCTCCCTCCTTTGCAATTTTAATATGCCAGCGTTCGATCTCATCAGAACCGGCATCCGCCTTTGTAACCTCAGGCTTTGCATTTCTTGCAAATTTACCGTCTACAAGGATCACTGATTGTTTTCCGTCCCTCATCTCTTCACTGGCTATTGCATGAACCTCTACCAGATAAACTGCATTAACTGTATCATCTCCTTTGATATTTGTAAAATCATTCCTGTCCCATTTTCCGGTATAGCCTTCTCTTGCCGGAATTTCGGGAAGATCTGTTTTCTCAAGAGACTCACCGTAATCACAAAGCACCGTTTTAAGAACCGTATCTCCGTCTTTGAAAGTAAGCTTCATAGACTTAAAGTCTTCGGGTATATCACTTATGGAAAGGAGCTGTTCATATGTGATCTCATCACTCATTCCAATAAAGCTTTTCCCACCGATCCCGGTCTGCGCTCCAAGTTTTTCATCCTCACGGTATTTTGATCTGTAAGAAGTATCTTCAGCCACAAAACAGTTGTCATACTGTCTGCTGATATCTCTGTCGGCAACTCCGCCCGCTATCGCACCGTAATCTCTTTCCGCTGCGGGTATTCTTATCATGGAAATATTGTTTGAGAGGATATCACCAAAACCTGCTATCCCTCCAACATAGTGGATTCCCGAAACCTCACATTTAGAAAAACAATTTCTGACAGCGCCTTCACTGAATCCCGTTATACCGCCAACATAGCTTCCGCCTTCTCCGTTAACGATTCCGTAATTTTCGCATTTATGTGCGAGGCCCAGATCCATTTTCCCGGCGATCCCGCCCACATAATTCTTTCTTGAATATACTTCACCGTAATTTTTGCAGGAATCCATCACGCTTTCCGACTGAAGGACATAATTGTATGAACTGTTTCCGACCTTCCTTATATCCTCCTCCGGATCTATGTCCGATTCAATACCAAGCGTACCGACAATTCCTCCGAGGTTCAGACTTGCCTCAACTTTTCCGTTATTGATGCACCCTGAAAGTCTGCCGTTTTTTATACTTTCTATCTCTTTTTGACTCATCTCCTTAAGCGATCTGTCCTGCATTCTGTCAATGAGACTGGCATTCGGGTTG
>JAILKW010000276.1 GCA_024693455.1 Lachnospiraceae bacterium | reverse complement strand
ACACTTGTTTAGTATCATCTCCGTCTGATTTATTTGCGACTTTACCGCATCCAAATAATGAAAACATAATAACTACTCCCAATAATGCTGTTAAAATAATGTTACTCCGCCTGCTTATAAACTTCATCCTTGTTCCACGTTCCCTTTATCTATTCACCCGCTATTTAGCTTTCCTTACGCTTCATTTGAAATGAACCCACCTCTATATGAAATGCAGGCAGGCCAACAAATCTGTCCCAGGTAGAGTCCGACCCCAGTCAAAGATTACACTCCGCAAGCGAGACCCAAATTTTCTTTTGACTAATCAACGGATAGCGAAAATTTATTTTTTAGATAATAACATATTTATATTACTCTGAATAGAAAAATCTGTTTCGACGCTCCCTTCGTCAAATGTTTCGGTTTCATCCCATCGTTTACGATCATATTTTTCTGTTATAAAATTGACAGGTTTTTTTCTATGTGATATCCTTTAAAAAAAATAAACGATACATTATTGCCACCGGGTAATAATGTTAAGCGTCGAACTTTCGTCATTAGGTCTTTGAAGATGAAAGCTTCGGCGTTTTTTACTTAGACTGAATATGTGCTCCCACCATATTAAAACTCTTACCCTGCAGGAGATAATAAAATGAATAACCCAATTACCAACTTTACAAAACGCGAATGGATCTTATGGATATCCTCCCTTACTGCAATAATACTTACAAACATATTCTCTGAAAGCTTTGATCTGCTTACCTTTTTTGCGTCATGTATCGGGGTAACATCCCTGGTATTTGCAGCGATCGGAAATGTCTGGTCACAGGTATTAATGGTAATATTCAGTATATTATACGGGATGATCTCATTCCAATTTCATTATTGGGGAGAGATGATAACATACCTTGGAATGACCATGCCAATGGCAATCTGGTCCACCTTTACCTGGCTCAAAAATCCCGCTAAAAACGGAAAAGAAGTCAAGATAAGAAGGCTGCAAAAAAAGGATCTTTTACTTCTTATCGTAAGCTGCATTGCTGTAACATTTTTGTTTTTTATCATACTTGATAAACTTGATACACCCAATATATTTTTCAGTACACTTTCGATATCCACAAGCTTTTTGGCGGCCGCGCTGACAATGTTAAGATCTTCTTACTATGCCCTCGGATATGCTGCCAATGATATCGTACTGATCGTCATGTGGACCCTGGCAGCCATTCAAAACCCAATATATATTTCAGTAATAGTAATATTTGTCATTTTCTTTTTCAATGATATGTATGGATTCATAAGCTGGAAAAAGAGAGAATGCAAAGAGGCAGCTCATTTCTGAGCTGCCTGTCGTCTTTGTCTGTTATCGGACTTGTTGGCTCTATGTCTCGGATACGACTTTTCCGAATCCGGGATTTTTGTCCAATTTTCTTAATTTATTCAGAAGCACTATAGATCCGACTATAGCTCCCATCACATCAACTACCGCAAAACAATATACCAGTCCGTCAAATCCGAAGAACATATTAAGAACTATCATTGCGGGAATAAGTACTATACCCTGTCTGAGAAGTGTTATCACCGTGCTTTCGGTAGCGCAGTCAATGGCCTGTAAAAATGTGGCTGCAGACTGATAAATGGAATAAATCGGAGCAGTAATAAAACATCCTATAAGTATCTTCCTGCCGTATCCTGCAATTGCCGGATCATCGATAAATGTCTTAAGCAGTACATCTCTGCCTCCTATGCAAATGAAAGCAATGACAAAACCGAATACCATACCGGCTATCGTGGTTTTCTTAATGATCTCCCTTACCATACCAATCCTGCCCCGGCCGTAATTATACGAAACAGCCGGTTGGACTCCCATAAAAATACCCATCTGGGTTGTAGTAGATAAAAGCATGATGGAACGGCTTATTCCAAATGCTCCCTGTGCATTAGGATCAACTGCCAAAAGCATATTGTTTATTACCATGTATGACACACTCATAATTACTGTGCCTGATGCTATCGGAAGTCCCAACGCCATAGGGTGAAGGGCGTACTCGGAATTGATCTTTAAATTCTTCGGTGACAATGATAAGAATCCCATTTTATTTCTCAATACCACGAGAAGTATAATGGACGAAAGAATATTTCCAAGCACCGTAGCTACCGCTGCACCTGTAACTCCCATGTTAAATACTATTATAAGTATCGGATCCAGGATTATGTTTGTGATCGTTCCCGTCATATTGGCTATCATCGGCTCCTTCATGGAACCGTCTGCTCTCATGATATTAACAAAACCGTTTGAGAACATCATAAACGGACATCCGATAGCTAAAAATCTAAGATATAATTCCGCGAATTCTCTGTAACTGTCTGACGCACCAAGCATGGAGATGATCTCATCGGTAAATACATTAATAAGGATTGCCATTAAGATACCGACTACAACACAAAAGTAAAAGCAGAAACTGGATATGTGTTTTGTAGCCTTTATATCTTTCTTTCCCAGCGCTACCGAGATTGCCGTACAACCGCCTGCACCTATCAGAGTACCGAAAGCCTGAATAATGGGGAATATTGGCATGCAGACCGAGATAGCGTTTATCATACGCACATCTCCCGTCTTGCCTATGAAAAAGACGTCCGCCATGCTGTATACAACCATTACCAGGGTAATTATCACGGTAGGTATAGCAAGTGACGCGATAAGCGACCACACATTATCATTTTCTAGTTTTTTTTGTCTATCCATAACCAAACTCCTTATATTCCACCATTAACCAGGGTAAGAATAATAAACCCTATCATTGAAACGGTAGGACATAAAACCGTATCAAGTCCGTTTTTTGAAAAAAGCTCCGCAAATGTAGAAAAGATAGCTATCCAGAAACATACAAGCACCACAAACCAGATATTTGTAAAGGATGTATGTCTTTGATAGAGGAAGAATACAGCAAAAAACGTTGCTATAAACATTCCCACCGAACCTTCCACGCTCTTTGTTCCCTCTATCCATTTTCCTCTAAGCTTATGCTTTCCGAAACGTTTTCCTACAAGAGCTGCTACCGCATCGCCTATACCCCAGGCAATTACAGAAAGGACTGCACCCCATTTCTGGCCAAATACTCCCCACACAAAGGTTATAACAAATGCGTAGGTGGAATATAAAAGCACCATACTCTTAAGCTGCTCTCCGGGCTTTCTTTGTGTCATATTAACATCTTTTTCCAAATTGGAATGCGTACTTCCAAGGTAAGCAATAATTATAAACAGTACGCAGACCTGAGACGAAGCTATCCAGTTTGAAGCCGGGATCACAATGGGCATAATAGAAAATACTGACACCAAATGCAAAAGCTTTCTGTAAACCTCAGAAGGTAACCCCACCTTTTTTTCAAGTAAGATCACCGCTCCTGCAAGAACTCCGAAATGCAGAAACAAAAATAACATACATTTACCGATTTCCAACAAAATATCTGTTGCCATGACTCGTTATCTCCTTTTTTCTCCTCTTTTTTTAATAGCACGAGAATATAACAAAAAAGTAAACGTTAAGTAAAATATTGGTAAAAAATTATTTTTTTTATTCGACCTGGATATAAAACTTCTCGCTACGTTTTATTGCAACAAAATCGATTTCTTTCTTATATAGCACACCTGACCTTATGATAAAAAGAACGGAACCGGAGTAACCCAGATCCGTTCCTATGTAATCATCTCATCAATGATCTCCTCATAGCTGGCGGATGTCTGCCCCGCAAGGATCTTCTCCACAATCACCTGGAACCAGAACATCTTGTAACACTCGCTGGTATTATCAAAGAGATGTCCAAAATATTCAATTCTTAA
>JAILKW010000274.1 GCA_024693455.1 Lachnospiraceae bacterium | reverse complement strand
ACAGCATAATTCTTCCCACTGATATAGCAGGCAAACAGGTTAAATGGAAAAAGAATGACGATCCCCACGGACCCATGCTCGCAGTCTTTGGGGTCATAATAATGATCGCGGTTACAGTCGGACAAAAAGAAGATAAAAAGAAGAAAAAGAAGGCGCGTATGAAAGAACTTTCCATAGATTATCCCGATATCCTTTCAAAACTGTCTTTATATATCGGAGCCGGTTTTTCGGTCAAAAAATCCTTTGAAAATATAGCTGCAATTTACAACAAAGATATCCTTGAAAAAAGAAGAACAAGAACCGCCGGTTACGAAGGGATATGCGAGCTTGTCAGGAGGATCGAAGACGGCGCAGGCGAAATGGAAGCCTACCGTTATTTTGCAGTTAAGATGGATCATAAGGATTACAGAAAACTGGTTTTGCTGCTGACTCAAAATATAAAAAAAGGCAGCAGGGATCTTATAGACAGACTAAATGAGGAGGAAACCAATGCTTTTGAAGAACGAAAAGCCAGAGCCAAAATCGCGGGAGAAGAGGCCTCCACCAAACTTCTTTTACCTATGATGGGTTTACTTGGTGTTGTTATGCTGGTACTTATAGTACCCGCGCTGATGAATATGAATATTTAAGGAGGTTGAAATGTTAAAAGAATTTATACTTGAAGAAGACGGAATAGGAACTGTGGAGATGATCCTTATACTTGTGGTTTTGATCGGAATAGTAATTATCTTCCGGGATAAGATAAGGGATCTTGTAAATGACATAATGGATACCGTAACCAAAAATTCCAAGAGTGTGGATGTAAAGTGAAAAAACATAAAGGATCACTCACGGTTTTTTTCGCCCTTACGATAATGATGTTTGTATCACTCAGTTTTGCTCTTACCGAAGTTGTTCACCTTAAAGCTCTTACAGACAAAGCTGATGTCTTGTCCGACATCGGGATAGAAAGTACGTTTTCGGACTATAATAGATTACTGTGGGAAGAGTATAATCTCCTTGCCATTGACAGCGGTTACTGCTCATCTTCTCCCAATACTGCACTCATCGATGCAAGAGCTATGTCTGTTGTTTCTGAAAATTCCGATCCCGATATAAACGCAGTAAATCTTCTTAGAATGTCAACAGTGAAATGTGAAAGTAAAGATTACGGAATGATAACAGACAACGACGGAGCTCCCCTTATCAAAGAAGCGGCTATCTGGTCAAAAAGTCATATCCCGGCTATGCTTCTTACCTCTTTGGGAAACTATTCGGACCGGATCAATAATGACAAAAAGGAAGCGGGAAATATTGATAAGGCAATTGAAGATGCAAATAATCTTTCAAGTGAAGTTACGGAAAAAACAGAAAATGACGAGCCTTTGTCCGAAGAAGAAGGCAAATCACTAAAACCTTCTCTTCCGCCCGCTGATCCACCGGATAACCCGGCTGAAATTATCGGGAATTTGAAGGATCAAACCCTTATCAAACAGGTTTTCGGCAGTGACGATCATCTTTCAAAAAAGAAAATCACACTTGAGAAAAAGCCTTCACGAAGAAATCTTATTAAGGGCACTGTAACAGGTGAAAAAGTCACAGCCACTGATAAGCTTTTATTTGCTTTTTATTTAAAGGAAAATTTATCCAACTATCAAAATGATATTGCTCATAAGGGGCTAAACTACGAATGGGAATATATTCTCATGGGTAATGACAGCGACAAAGAAAACATTGCGGATGTTTTAAGCGCTCTTCTTGCCGTCAGAACAGCTGAAAACATGCTTGCCATATTAAGAGATAAGGCAAAAACAAGTGAAGCTGAAGCTCTTGCTACTTTAATCATAGGCTGGACCGGCATAGAAGCCCTGGTCAAAGTTTTAACAGTAGGGATCGAAGCAGCATGGGCTTATCTTGAAAGCATTCTGGATATAAGACTTCTTCTTTCGGGTGGAAAGATCAGCTTTTTTAAATCACCGGAGGAGTGGACATCAAAACTTTCTCTTTTTGCTAATTATTTTCCGCCTGAGATTAAGGCGAAAGAGTGTAAAAACGGACTCTCCTATGAAGACTGTTTAATGCTTATGACAGTGATCTCCTCTTCAAAAAATTCAGGTAAAAATTTCATGGATATTTTGGAAAATGAAATGCATTTAACTGAGGATTATCGAGATTCAAAGATCGATAACCATTTATATGCCTTATCCATGGATTTTACCTTTGAATCTACTCCCTTATTTTTCGGACTTATCCCATATTCATGGGGAGAATACGATCTATACGAATTTAACAGAAAAAGAGAACTATCCTATACGGTTTTATGAAAAAAGGCTATGCTCTATGGATAAAAAATACAATGCTTCCTATACTGTGGAAGCCTCCCTTTTAATGCCTGTTTTTGCTTGTGTAATGGCTTTTGCACTTTTGTTTTTCGATATGATGATCTGCAACTGTGGGATCGAATCGGCTATTCGCGAATGTGCTTTTAAAATGTCTGTCTGCGGAAAAAGCAATGAAGACAGCTCTCTTATAAATAAAGCTTCCGTAATAGCCGTATCGGATCTTTTAATAGCAAAAAACAAGGTACCTACAAACTACATTTTTGGTTCTTATCTGGGGCTGGATTACAGTGACAC
>JAILKW010000267.1 GCA_024693455.1 Lachnospiraceae bacterium | reverse complement strand
TAGTAATTACATCTTCTGGGAGAGTAAATCCTTTTTCAAATTCTAACTGCTCGCCATACAGAGATTCAGCTTCTTTTGCCTGCTTATCAAAAGACGAGGAGAATGGTTTTGCTTTCACACTCTTAAGACATCTACCAAATGTTTTTGAAAGCGGATAATCTTGGTTCATATCAGAAAAAAATGCAGCACCGTTATCAAATATGGGACAGTAGCTAAAGCTTCCGTCACTGTTTTCAATCACAGCGATATTGTGGAGATGTCTGTCTTCATTCAAAATAATGGCATCAAGTTCAAGAAGTGTTGTAAGATATTCTCCAAAATTATTAAGCCCGGTGCTTTTTTCTACAAAATCAACAGTGTATTTTATCCTGTCTTTTACAGACATATCTTTAAATACGAAAGAAGATGGTTTACCCAAAAGTTTTTTAAACATTTGCTCAACGGTAACAATTTCTTGCCCTTCTTTTAAAAAATTACGAGATATGCATGCTTTTTTAGAAGAATCGTTATATTCAACATCTTCTATCCTATATTCAACAAATGATTTTACATTTGAATGCTTTAAAAGCTCCGAAGTTACAAACTCCGAAGCTCCTTCATATCCTAAAAAATCCAGCTTATACCAACTGTCCCCGATATTTATCTTGGGTTGGTTTCCTTTTGAAGGATTGTTCATCCTATTTTCTTTATCAAGGCTGTTGTATATTATCATTCTTCTATCCTTATCCAGAATTTCCCCTGGTCTTCTGCCATAACCCCTTTGGTCTTTCTGATTATAGAAATGGGGTCATAAAAATCTACGCCGATACTTTTGAGATAGCTCTTAATATCTCCCCTGCTTCTTGGCATGCACCTGCTTTCAAGAAAATCTTCGTACTCCTTAAAAGAAGGCTTTTCTACTACTCCAAAAGCCCGGTCGAAGAGATTGTCGGTGTAATTTTCAATCCTAACAGTTTCTTTTATGTAATCAACTTCTATCTTTGTGCAGCACTCATCATTTTTCATATAGTAAAGAATCATAATATTCCCCCTGCGTAATGTTTTATACAGTTATCTTATCACATCTTCTATTTATATATGAAAAATAATTTTTAACCTTTGTTTGCAATGCCCCATCTCACCTTTCAACGTCCCACATGTTTTCTTCTTTTTCTTTGTATTCTTCGTAGGGCATGTCCCACACCTTTTTGTCAAACTGCATTTTGCAGAAAGGAAGGGGATAATATGACTCCATAATGATGACGTCGCTAAGCCGGTCATCTATCTTGAAACTGGAAAATATTAGCTTCATTATGTCTCCTACAGTTGCTTCTTCGTCTATTATTAGTTTCTCAGTTTCCACTACCTTTCCGCCTCCATCTCCTCTTTTACCTCTTCGAGCATACAGATGTAGCTTTTAAAGAACCCGATGTTTTCCATGTGGCGGCTTACGTCTCGCTCGTCTCTTGCCAGCCATTCAATGGACCTGTTTTCGCACGCTATGCCGGCCTCGGCTTTTCTTATCTCTTCGTCTATGTCCTCAGCTGTATAATTTGGGTGCGCCTTCTTGAAGCGGTCAAAGAACTGCTCTTCTTCGTCTGTGATTGAGGCCACATTCCCATAGTCGTCTAATTCAAACTCTCGTCCCTTGTCATCTGTCCAGCTCATCTTCGCCTCTTTCTTCTGCAGGCTCAACGTATCTGCCCTCTTCCTTAAGGACGTCTTTAACGCATTTTACGAATGTCTTGCCCTCGTGCTGAGCATTCTTGTTTTTGCTTTTTCCGTAGACCTTGAGAGCGCTTTTTTCTCCGTTTTTCCACGCTTCAAAGTCAGAACTGGTGGGCACGTAAAAGTAAAAGGGAGGTTCTCCAGCATTAAGATACACTCCTTCCCTTTCCCCATCTGCCGCAATTTCTTTTTTACTAACAGCGTATCCCTTCCTATTAAGCTTCTTTACAAGCTCCTTTCTAAATAACTTGAGAGACAGTTCTTTCAAACTACTCTCGTCATTTTCATGCGCCTCTACGTACGCTCTTTCTTTATCTGTCATAGTCGTTTTCCTCGCTTTCTATCTCTTTTTCTGATTTGGTCTGTTTGTACAGCTCAGGCAAAGGCATCCACGCAGTTATTGAATCTGAATCATCAACAAATTCATCATGCTCGTCATACCAACCTGTTTCATCCAAGTCTTCAAACCCCGGGCCATATACCGTGAAATCTCTTTTATGATAACCAACAAATATCGAATTTCCGTATTGTATCAAGACATCTTGCTCATCCTTTGGAAATCCTTCACTAACAGGAATCCATTCTGTTTCTGACTTTGGTGTAACGGGTGGTAACGACTTAATAAAATCGGCGTAATGTTTTTCAAAAACATTTGAAAATTCAAATTCTTCAAGTCCGTTTACACCATAGATATGGTCAAGCACCGCCTGTCTACTTATAGCGTCCCCACGGGGCTCCTGCCGTTTGTTTTCTCGAAACTTTTCTGTACGAATTCCGTTATCAAAGCCCTTCTGGTAATGTTCATCTATAATTTTATCTTTGCAAAACTCCCCTTCCAGCGCTTTAATAATTCGGTTGAGCTGAAGTACGCTTATTTCCACCTTTTCAGTGTTCTTTTTCCCGTCAGCATATTTTTTCAAAGCATCGATTGCTTCTATCATACCGGCTCCTCTCTGCTCTATCACATCTGCTGAATTCATTCTCTTTCCCACCTTTCCATTTCTTCTTCGCTGTCCCAATATACAAGACAATCATTGACAACTATTCTGTGGACTTGCTCGGAAACTCCAGAACTGGAAAAGCTCTTATTGTAAACCTCAACGTATTTTTTGAGTAAGGCATCTGACAATGTTTCCGTAGTAGTATTTATATTTAATTGAATGTTAACCTGGATATTTTCTTCTTCTTTGCTCATTTTTATCTCCCCATTTAGCTTTCTCTTTCATTTTCTATATCCAAAGCGTCGTCTATGTCTGCCTTGCTTACCCTGTCCTTGGAAGTATAGTCTTCCGAAAGGGGGTCTGCATAGGTGTAGATAGATATGTCCTCCCCGGATTCTCCATCCCGCTTTGCATACTCACCCTGCTTTTGTTCTACCATCGCAAGGTCAAGCAGGTCTCCCTCTTTGGAAACGTAGACAACCCCTGCCTGAGGTCCGTAGTCGCTGTTTCCTACGTATGTCTCAAGGTAATCGCCATCCAGAAGAGGGGTTCTTACTTCTATCCCAAGGTAACTGTTTACCTTCACCTGTACAGGCTTAATCTCTTTGCCTTCAGGAAGATAACACTCCGCATCCTCAAGTTCATCAATAGCCTCATCTGCGTCAGTTATTTTGCAGTTCTGAATCCGGTCACAGATTTCAAAAATAGCG
>JAILKW010000235.1 GCA_024693455.1 Lachnospiraceae bacterium | reverse complement strand
AACTTATACGCCCATCTTACATCTTAGATCATCCGTTGCAACCATCGGTCTCCGCCGATCCGTCTAACCGCCGATCCATACAGATCGTGATCCCTCGAAATCCTCTCAGCGCTTTGTTCTCTTAAATACAAAGGATAACGTCGTCCCCTCTCCCTCATGCGAATGGACCTCCACGCTGCCACCGTGATCCTCCACAATCTTTTTGACGATCGACAATCCTATGCCACTTCCTCCTGCCGAAGTCCTTGACGCATCCCCTCGATACGTCCTCTCAAAAATCCTCGGCATATCCTTCTCTGAAATCCCTATTCCATTATCCTTAAGTTCGACGTGCAAGGAGTCATCCTCCGGCCACACGCCTAGGTGAATCACCAACGGCTCATGCTTTTTCGCATACTTCACAGAATTGGCGATGCAATTTTGAAACACACGACTGATCTGCACCGGATCCGCCACAAAAACAACATCCTCCTTTGCATAATTATAATACACTAATTGAGCATTTTTACTCTCTAATTCTATGCCAATCTCTTCAGCCAGATTCGTAAAATAGTCCCTCGCCCCCAACCTCATAAACTTGTATGGAATTCGGTTCGCATCCAGGTTCGAATAGGCTGTCAGCTCATTCAACAAGGCGTCCATCTCTCCTGCCTTATTGTGAATGACCATCAGATAGGATTGTTGCTTTTTAGGCGTGTCGGCCACCCCGTCCAAAAGTCCCTCCGCATAACCTCTTATGGCCGTCAAAGGCGTCTTAAGATCATGGGCAATATTGGACACCAACTGGCGCTGATTCGTCTCCGCCTCAAGCCGACGCACAGAATCCGCCTTTAATCGCAGGCGCATTTCCTCAAAGGCCACGCCCACTTCTGAGAGCTCATCAGCCCCCTGTATGTTGATGGAGAAATCCAAATCTCCCTCTTTGATCTTGTCGGCTCCCATGACCAAAATGCCAATTTTACTCATCACGCCATGGTACGTCCAGGCGATCAACAATGCGGAAGTCAAAGACATAATAAGAACAATGGATATGAACACGTCTGCCGTCTTCTCGCGAGCCACCTCCTCGGGCATGCCGGCCATGAGCTCGGGATGCGCTCCAACCCCACCAAAAGCGTGCATAAAGACCGTGCCATATAAAATCCATGGCACAATGAAAATAATCAGAAAAGAAATTATTAATCGATATTTGAGCTTCATGAAATCACCAATCAAAAAAGGGCTAAATCCCGCCCCTCTCTATTCAAGACTCCCCCGATCATCCGATCGGGGGAACGGTCGCAGCTCCAAGCGACTTCAGGGGAACTTGTAATGGTTCCTGATCTTATTCAGCTTTATCCTTTGCGCCCTTGTCTGCGGCCTTGTCTTTTTTTGCGCCTTTATCCTTTGCGCCTTTATCATCAGGCGCTTTTTGAGTTTTATTCTCGGCTTCCTGCGCCGCTTTCTCCACTTCCTCCGCCGAAGCAACTTCATTGAAGATCACCGTGCCATCCGAAAGCATCGCAAACATACGCTTGTCATTGGTATCATCCATCATCGACAACACCGTATGACCATTTTTAACGCCTGTAGCTTCCATGGAAATACTCAGATCCTTGGACAATGCTTCTAATTCCTTAATCTCTTTTTCCCATTCCTTTTTAGCGGCCTCATCGCCTTCCGTCGCCTTTTGTACGGTATCCGCCACACCATCCTTCCAAACAGAGGCATTGACAAACAGACCGTCACGCTCTACTTTGTAATTCTCGCCATAATGTTCCTTGAGCGAATCCTCTATCGAACCCGCATAATGCTCGAGAACCTCATCCTCGCTATGACCCTCAGTCGTCATCACCTGTGACTCTTTTGTGTCCGCTTTCTTGTCGGCTTCCCCCGGCTTTGCTGTGGAACAAGCCGCCATAGAAAATGCCATCAGTGTCACCGCCACCATAAATACACGCTTTTTCATTTTTACCTCCTAATTGTTTCACTCCAACCTTTACGCCCACCGCGGCGAAACGAATGCCGCGCAGATCAAGTCAAAAATTTTTCTTTTAGATCAGTCAAGACTCGCTCGCGAGTCTTTCGCGCCGGATTCGGGTCTGCTTCAGCAGACAAATTCCTGTCCGAATCCGTGCGCATCCTCGCGGAGCGTTTAACTCAGTCGGAGCTTGTACCCCGACTGAGTATAGTTTGTCATAACCCCCCACCTACGCTAACGCTTAGAGGTGGGGGATTTCTCCGACTGAGTTAAAAAAAGCGGACACCAAACGGTGTCCGCAAAATTGAATGATTAAAGTGAAGGTCCTGCTGAAACAAGTGCCTTACCTGCTTCATTTCCTTCATACTTCTTGAAGTTCTTTGTGAAACGCTCAGCAAGATCCTTAGCCTTTGCCTCCCATTCGGAAGCATCTGAATAGGTATCGCGAGGATCAAGGATAGCGGGATCAACTCCGGGAAGAGATGTGGGAACTTCGAAATCGAAGATAGGGATCTTCTTTGTCTCAGCCTTGTTAACATCTCCGTTAAGGATTGCATCAATGATACCACGTGTATCTTTGATTGAGATACGCTTTCCTGTTCCGTTCCATCCTGTGTTTACAAGATAAGCCTTAGCTCCGCTCTTTTCCATCTTCTTAACAAGCTCTTCAGCATACTTTGTAGGATGAAGCTCAAGGAAAGCCTGTCCGAAGCAAGCTGAGAAGGTAGGTGTGGGCTCTGTGATTCCACGCTCTGTACCTGCAAGCTTAGCTGTGAATCCTGAAAGGAAATAATACTTTGTCTGCTCAGGTGTAAGGATAGATACAGGAGGAAGTACTCCGAACGCATCAGCTGAAAGGAAGATAACGTTCTGTGCATCGGGACCTGCTGAAACAGGGTTAACCTTCTGAACAATATTCTCAATATGATTGATAGGATAAGAAACACGTGTATTCTCTGTAACGCTCTTATCTGCAAAGTCGATCTTGCCGTTTGCATCAACAGTAACGTTCTCTAAAAGAGCGTCTCTCTTGATAGCGTTATAGATATCGGGCTCTGAATCCTTGTCAAGGTTGATAACCTTAGCATAGCATCCGCCCTCGAAGTTGAATACTCCGTTGTCATCCCAGCCGTGCTCATCATCACCGATAAGAAGACGCTTGGGATCTGTTGAAAGAGTAGTCTTTCCTGTTCCTGAAAGGCCGAAGAAGATTGCTGTATTCTTTCCTTCCATATCTGTGTTTGCTGAGCAGTGCATTGAAGCCATGCCCTTAAGAGGAAGGTAATAGTTCATCATTGAGAACATACCCTTCTTCATCTCTCCGCCGTACCATGTGTTGATGATAACCTGCTCACGAGATGTGATATTGAATGCTACGCAAGTCTCTGAATTGATTCCGAGCTCTTTGTAGTTCTCAACCTTAGCCAATGATGCGTTGTAAACAACGAAATCCGGCTCAAAACTTTCAAGCTCAGCTTCTGTGGGAACGATGAACATGTTCTTAATGAAATGAGCCTGCCAAGCAACCTCCATGATGAAACGAACGCCCATGCGGCTGTCCTTGTTAGCTCCGCAGAATGCATCAACAACGAAAAGTCTCTTACCGCAAAGCTCTTTCTTAGCGATGTCTTTAACTACTTCCCATGTCTCCATGCTCATCTCATGGTTATCATTGGGATACTCATCGGTTGTCCACCATACAGTGTCCTTTGAATTCTCATCCATAACAATGTACTTATCCTTAGGTGAACGTCCGGTATAAATACCTGTCATAACGTTGACAGCGCCAAGCTCTGTCTCCTGGCCCTTTTCATAGCCTACAAGATCGCTCTTCATCTCTTCTTCATAAAGAAACTCATATGAAGGATTGTGAACAATCTCAGTTACTCCTGTGATCCCATACTTGCCAAGATCGATGTTTGCCATAGTCTTTACCTCTTTTCTAAAAAATATTTATTTTTAAGACGGGACTCCGTCTTAACATCACTTTAAATACTATAACAAAAAATATTATTTTTTTCCATAGTATTTTTACAATAAATAAGATATAATAACTTCATCCTGGAATGAGATGATGGCTTGTCGTATTTTGAACCTACATTTACTTTAAACGGGATCCCTACATTGATCGTGTGCAGCCGGGCCAAGGTAATCCGCATTGCGGAGAGGGTTCGCCCCGATGGAAGGCTAAGCACGGTTCTGCGGTAACCCACCTAGCCGATTGCTAGGAGTCAAAATCGTCAGGTCGGACATTCCGGGTTTATTCTATTTAAAGGAGGCAATACATGGCAGCAAGTTATTCCAAAATTACCCCCGAGATCATTGAACTCACTAAACTCGCCAAGGAGGCGTCGTTTATCGATCCCGAGCTTTACACCCAATACGATGTAAAAAGAGGTCTTCGTGATATTAGCGGTAAAGGTGTTCTCGTAGGTATCACTAACATTTCCGAAATCAATTCCAAAAAGATAATTGACGGAAAAGAGGTTCCCATCGACGGAGAATTACTCTATCGCGGCATAGACATAAAAGATATCGTAGGAAACCAGGCACATAACGATCATTTTGGATTTGAAGAGATCATATATCTCCTTTTATTCGGAAAACTGCCTACCTCTACACAACTTTCGGATTTCGAACATCTGCTCGCATCCTATCGCGGTCTTCCCCAGAATTTTGTCCGCGATGTCATAATGAAAAAAGCATCACCCGATATGATGAACACTCTCGCAAGAAGTGTTCTTACATTATATTCATACGATGATAATCCTGATGACACATCGGAAGCCAATGTACTTCGTCAATGTCTGCAACTTATCTCAATGTTCCCACTTCTTTCAGTTTATGGGTATCATTCATACAGATATTATCACCACAATGAAAGTCTTATCATTCACAGACCCCGCAAGGATTATTCCACTGCGGAAAATATCCTTCATTGTCTGAGATCGGACAGCAAGTTTACTCCTCTTGAGGCCAAGCTTCTGGACGTTGCTCTGATACTTCATGCAGAACACGGCGGTGGTAACAACTCGACATTTACCACACATTTGGTTTCATCCTCAGGTACGGATACATACTCGGCAATCGCAGCCGCACTCGGTTCACTTAAAGGACCCAGACACGGCGGCGCCAATATCAAAGTAGTTAAAATGTTTGCCGACATGAAAAAATCGGTCAAAAAATGGAACGACGAAGAAGAAGTTGCTGCATATCTTCGTGCTCTTCTTCATAAAGAAGCTTTTGACAAAGCCGGTCTTATCTACGGAATCGGACATGCTGTTTACTCACTCTCCGATCCCCGTGCGACCACCTTCCGCAGATTCGTTTCCGAACTTGCCAGCGAAAAAGGTTACGAAAAGGAATTTGAACTCTACTCTACCGTAGAAAGACTTGCTCCACAGATCATCGCCGATGAGCGTAAGATCTACAAAGGCGTTTCACCAAATGTAGACTTTTATTCAGGTTTTGTTTATCAAATGCTTGATCTCCCTCTGGAGCTTTATACTCCTATTTTTGCCATTGCAAGAATAGCCGGATGGAGTGCTCATCGTATGGAAGAAGTATGTCAAAACAATAAGATCATGCGTCCCGCATATATGACTGTTGCCGAGCATAAAAATTATATTCCCATCGATAACAGAAAATAGCTGTTGCAATTTTTCAGATCCATACATAAAGCAAAAATTTCATCTTTTAATAATCTCGAAAAAACGAACTGATCTGCCTTTGAGATATAATATTTTCACAAACTTTTTTATGGAAACATTTGAATAATTGTATATATTAGTGTAAAATCAAATATGTGTCCTTGTTATAATCTATAATTCAATGACACTGATATAAAAATAATTGAAACGAGGTGAAATTACATGAGTGCTTCAAACCTTAAGATACTCGTAGGTGATGATTCCATTCTTGCGAGAAAGCAGCTCAAAGATGTCATTACCAAATATACAGATAATCCTGAGTTTATAGAAGCTGCCAACGGACAGGAAGCTGTTGACAAATACAGTGAGACAAATCCTGATCTTGTATTTCTTGATATTGTTATGCCGGTAAAGGATGGTATTTCAGCCGTCAAAGATATTATCGCAATCAATAATAAGGCAAAGATAATAATTGTTTCTTCTGTAGGTACACAAAACCAGCTTAAGTCAGCTATTGAAGCAGGTGCAAAAGATTTCATCCAAAAACCTATACGTAGTGAACAGGTCGAAGCCGTTATCAACTCACATGCAGGGGGAAATTAAAATATGTATGCACAGTTTTTTGGGAGCTATCTGCTCAACAAAAATGCAGTATCTGCCGAACATCTTACTACTGCCATAGCCGCGCTTTCGGAAACACATATTAAGCTCGGTACTCTTGCAATGCACAAGGGTTATATGACAGCATCAGAAGTTGATGAAGTGTGCTTTCTTCAGACACGAGAGGATAAGCGTTTCGGAGAGATCGCGTTAGAAAGAAATTATTTATTCGAAGATCAGCTTGAAGATCTTCTCAAATCACAAAATCCGGACTATCTTCTTCTTGGACAGACACTGGTTGATATGGGTGTCTTATCCAATACAGAGCTCGAGTCGCTTATGATCGGCTACCAGGAGGACAACAAACTTGATGAGTCTCCCGAACAGGAAGCCAACATAGAAGAAACCACCGCTCTCATCACTCATTTCTTTGAGAACTCAGGGCGTGATCTCACGGGTCATACTCTTATGTATATGAATCTCGTATTTAATAATCTTGTCAGATTCATCGGAGAGGACTTCACTCCTCTCGCTCCGGTCTCATGCACCGAATACAACACTACCTACTGTGTTACTCAGGCAATATCAGGTCCCGTTACACTTACATCGGGAGTTGATATGGAACCGGATGTGGCGATGGCTTTTGCATCAAGATATGCAAAAATGGAATTCAACGAATTCGATGAGTACGTAAGCGCTTCACTTGAGGACTTCCTTAATCTTCATAACGGACTTTTCTCAGTTAATATGTCAAATATGTATTCCGAAGAAATTGAACTTCAGCCACCTATGCACGAAGAATCACCGGTTATTACGATGAGCGAAGATTCTTTCGTAATGCCTGTGATCTATCCTTTCGGAACAGTTTATCTTTTAATAATAATCTAAAAAACGAGCAGGTTGATCCTGCTCATTTTTTTACATATTTTCGGCTATTTATGTCTAAAAAAGCGCTCCCTCGATCGGGGAGCGCTTTACTTATCTTATATAAGATTAGAATTTACCGGCTTTTGCTGCCTCTTCGATAGAAACTGCTGTAGAAACAGTCATACCAACCATAGGGTTGTTTCCTGCACCGATAAGTCCCATCATCTCAACATGAGCGGGAACTGATGAAGATCCTGCGAACTGAGCATCTGAATGCATACGTCCCATAGTATCTGTCATACCGTATGAAGCAGGACCTGCAGCCATATTATCGGGATGAAGTGTACGTCCTGTACCACCGCCTGATGCTACTGAGAAGTACTTCTTTCCTGCCTCTACGCGCTCTTTCTTATATGTTCCTGCAACCGGATGCTGGAATCTTGTAGGATTGGTTCAGTTACCTGTGATCGAAACGTCAACGTTTTCCTTCCACATGATGGCAACACCTTCCTGAACATCATTCGCACCGTAGCAGTTAACCTTTGCACGGGGTGAATCAGCGTCTTTTGAATAGCATTTTCTGAATACTTCCTTAACCTCACCGGTGAAGTAATCATATTCTGTCTCAACATATGTGAAACCGTTAATACGTGAAATTATCTGAGCTGCGTCTTTTCCAAGACCGTTAAGGATAACACGAAGAGGTTTTGTACGAACCTTGTTAGCCTTCTCAGCAATACCTATAGCACCTTCTGCTGCTGCAAAAGACTCATGTCCTGCAAGGAATGCGAAGCACTCCGTATCCTCTTCAAGAAGCATCTTACCAAGGTTACCATGTCCAAGACCAACCTTACGACGGTCTGCAACCGAACCCGGGATACAAAATGCCTGAAGTCCGATACCGATTGCTGCTGCAGCATCTGCTGCTCTGCGGCAGTTCTTCTTAATAGCGATAGCTGCACCTACGGTATAAGCCCATTTTGCATTCTCAAAACAGATAGGCTGAATGCCTTCGATAAGATTATATACATCAATCCCGGCTGCATCTGTTATTTCTTTACATTCCTCAACTGATGAAATGCCATACTCCTTAAGAGTGGCAAGAATCTGAGGCTCTCTTCTCTCATATGATTCAAATAATGACATTTTTTCCTCCCTCCAATTATTGCTTTCTAGGATCAATAAGCTTTGCAGCATCAGCCACGCGGCCATACTGTCCTGAAGCTTTCTCGAATGCGGTCTTGTGATCATCTCCGGCCTTGATGAAGTCCATCATCTTACCGAAGTTGACATACTTGTAACCGATGATCTCATCTTCTTCGTTAAGAGCAACATCAGTAATATAACCGTCTGTAAGCTCAAGATAACGAGGTCCCTTATCAAGTGTACCGTATGTAGTACCAACCATTGAACGAGCTCCCTTACCAAGGTCCTCAAGTCCGGCTCCGATCTGAAGTCCGTCCTCTGAGAATGCGCTCTGTGTTCTACCGTATACGATCTGAAGGAAGAGCTCTCTCATAGCTGTATTGATGGCATCACAAACAAGGTCTGTGTTAAGAGCTTCAAGAACTGTAAGTCCGGGAAGGATCTCAGCTGCCATAGCTGCTGAATGAGTCATACCTGAACATCCGATAGTCTCTACCAGTGCCTCCTGTATAATACCATCCTTAACATTGAGAGAAAGTTTACAGCATCCCTGCTGAGGAGCACACCAGCCGATACCGTGTGTATAGCCGGAAATATCCTCAACCTTTTTTGCCTGTACCCATTTTGCTTCTTCGGGAATGGGCGCAGCACCATGATGTACCCCTTGCGTAACAGGGCACATATTCTTAACTTCTGTTGAGTAAATCATAAATTCCTCCTTTTAAATTTATTTGTATAAATAATTAAATACTCGTTAATATTACCATAATTCCCCCCACTCTACAATAGATTCTCTGCAATTGTTCACAATCAAAAACAGTAAAAATCCTATTATAAAAGAGCTGAAACAGCTGCTGCCAATTCATCTGAATAAAGTCTTATCGAAGGCTCAAGAATCTCATATCCTTTTTCGTTTGTGTACTCAAAAACAGCCATCCCACAGTTTGGAAGCAGACCGCTTCCCCAAAATTCCGCCAGATTGTTTTCACCCCTTACATACATGAGTAATGCCCTGCTCTGAGCCCCGTGCCCGGCTATTAAAATATCGTCATCGGGACTTACCTCATAAAGCGGTTCGATCACCGTCTTCATAAAATCAGCATTCCTTTTGCAAAGCTGCGTAAGTGTCTCCGCCCCTTCACACTCTCCTGCCAATTCATCATACTTTCGGGGATCGCTTTTAAAATATCTGAATGGAGAATTTTCATCTGCGGTCAATTCCGCTACGCTGCGCCCTTCCATATCACCGAACGACAACTCCTTAAGCCGGTCATCCTCAATGATCTCAATACCCGGCGCCACTATGGCGGCCGTATCCCGCGCTCTTTTTAGCGGACTTGAATAAACCCTGTCAAAACCGATTTCACGTAAAAATAGCGCACTATTGGTTTCGTGCGCCATTTTCTTACCTATTTCATCAAGACTGATATCGGTCACTCCCTGAATCTTATGTTTGGAATTCCATTCCGTCGTTCCATGTCTTAATAAAAAAATTTTCATTTGTCTATCCTTAAATTTGCAAGTGTAAGTGCCTTTCTGACTGTATTACCTACAAGAAGCACCAAAAGGATCTTGATCATGTCTATTGCCACAAAAGGAACAACACAGGTCATAAGCCCTTCGGTAAAGCTTACATGGGTAAGTGAAATAAAATAAATCGTACCTAAAAGATAATTAACGGCAGCTCCTAAGATCATGCCTCCCGTTTGAACCAGGATCTTAAGAATTTTTGAAGAAAGCTTTTCGGAAACAGTAATAAATAATCCTGTGATAAGTCCCATGAATATCATTCCGAAAAGATAACCGCCCGTAGGTCCGAACAGTTTCCCCACTCCTCCGGTAAATCCGGAAAAAACAGGAGCTCCGACAAGACCTATCAAAAGATAGATAACGTATGACAACGTGCCCCATTTTGTTCCGAGTGCATATTCACTCAAAAATACCGCAACCATTGTAAGCGAAACAGGAATAGGTCCTATTGGTATTGAAAGCGGTCCCATAATGCAGCATACGGCTGCCATAAGTGCGACCGAACACATTACTCTGATGTTTAATCGTGATCCTTCTTTTGTCTTTGTTTTTTCTGTCATTTCATTCTCACTTTCATTTGTCGTAATTATTAAGATAATCCATATATTTGTCAGGCAAAATAATATCGGTGTAAACGGAAGCATATTCCTTGGGAGTGTATTCAAGAACATAATTCTGAATAAAATTCTTTTTTACCCCGGCATCTATTGCAGCATCAACCGCCTTATTATAGGCAACAGCTGCCATAGAGTCGGTCTCAAACCTCCCGATCAAAAACTCTCCGTTTATGTGTATCTTTGTCTCATGTTTAATGATCTCATTTTTACTGACAGCCGTAACACCGTGGTATTTATTCACCACTATGATATTGGCATATCTGTAATCAAGTTCATCTCCGTTGGCAAATGTATAATCCTTTCCCGCCACGGCAAAATTTTTGATTCCGTATCTTGCAAGAATCCCGTATTGCATCCCGTAATCATTCACATAAAGATGACCGTCGTGTACATGGATCCTGTGCGAGGAATAATAAAAAAGATCATCATTATCGAATTTCATTTCTCCAACTCCCTTTAGAAAGTAGGAAAAATATCCGCCTCTTAAATAAATGGGTGTTCCTATATACATACCGTTATCCCGATGATTTAAGATCACGATAACCTTATCTTCGGGCAAAACTTTAATATGCAGGTTCCAATTCAAAAGTCCGATGCTGTCATCTTCATATAACTTTTCTGCTTCTTTGTAAGCCCTCGAAGCTTCGCTTTTTCTGGTATAACTTCCAAGGCTTACGTGCTTGCCGGCATGAGATATACTTACTCTGTAATAGGTACTCCCGTTCTTTTTCTGAGCTTTGTATACCCCTTTAGGTTCACTTTTCATTATCAGATACCGAGAAACTCCTTAACAACCGCCTGCATCTTATCTACCTCACACTCTTTATCGTGAATAACGGGAGCTGATTTGATCTCTGTTATTGCAGAAGGAAGGTCTACACCCGATACTGCATGAAGATCATCGGTAAGTTCGATATCAGACTTACTTGCATCATCTTTTCCGATAGCCTTCATTACGCTTCTTGTAAATTTATAGGGGCTTGCGGTAGACGCGATCACACATGCTTTATCATCACCGCTTTCTTCTTTGTATTTTCTGTAAACCTTTGATGCTACAGCCGTATGAGGATCTATGATATATCCGCTCTCTTTGTATATGTGATCTATCTCTTCTGCGGTTTCAGCCTCATCCGCATAATTACCGTAGAAATCCTTCAGCTTTTCTTTCATTGAATCGGTTATCTCATATACACCGTCTTTTGTAAGCGCCCCCATCAAAGTTCTGTTAACCGAATCATCCTCACCTGCAATGAAGTAGATAAGTCTCTCAAGATTACTTGAGATAAGAATATCCATTGAAGGTGAGCTTGTAAGACGAAACTCTCTGTTCCTGTCGTACTTACCTGATTCAAAAAAGTCATAAAGAACCTTATTCTCATTGGATGCACATATAAGCTTTGCAATGGGAAGTCCCATATTTTTTGCATAAAAGGCAGCCAGGATATTTCCGAAATTACCTGTGGGAACCGTCACGTTGATCGGTTCATTTTCTTTTATGGCTCCTCTTTTCAGTAATGTGGCATAAGAATATACATAGTAAACTATCTGAGGAACAAGCCTTCCGATATTTATGGAATTGGCTGATGAAAATCTATAGCCGCCATCGGCAAGTTCCTTCTTTAAGTTTTCATCTCCAAACATCATCTTGACGCCGGTCTGCGCCTGATCAAAGTTGCCGTGGATCCCGACAACAAGAGTGTTGTCACCCGTCTGGGTCACCATTTGACGCTCCTGTATCTCGGACACTCCGTTCTTAGGATAAAATACGATTATCTTCGTTCCTTCCACCCCTGCAAAGCCGGCCAATGCAGCTTTTCCGGTATCACCTGATGTTGCCGTAAGGATCACTATGTCCTCTTTTACATTGTTTTTTCTTGCCGCAGTGATCATAAGATGCGGAAGTATCGAAAGCGCCATATCCTTAAACGCTATTGTCTTACCATGGAAAAGTTCGAGATAATATGCACCGTCAGCCATATGGAGAGGTGCTATCTCTTTGGTATCAAACTTCTCATCGTATGCTGCATTAATACATTTCATAAGTTCCTCTTCGGTATAATCCGTAAAGAAGAGCTTCATGACATTATATGCAGTCTCCTGATAACTCATTTGGGCAAAATCCGAAAGACTCTTGTCAAATTTCGGGATCTCGGTCGGAACAAATAAACCACCATCCTCGGAAAGTCCCTGAAGTATCGCCTGTGAAGCTGTAAAACTTATGGATTTGTCTCTTGTACTAACGTATTTTATATTACTCATTTTATTTCTCCAAATAATTATTAAGAAATCCGCTAACGGATCCGTGCGTTCTTCGCTCTGCTATATTCTATACCCCCACCTAAGCTAATGCAAAAAGGCAAGGGCTTTCTCCTACTGAAGTCAAGACTCGCTCATAACCCCCACCTACGCTAACGCTTAGAGGTGGGGGATTTCTCCGACTGAGTTAAAGAGTGTGTCAGTATTATATTTCCGACGCCACATTGGCATAACCTAACACCCAACCTGCAAAAAAGACCGGGCATAGATATACGCCCGATCTTCATACTTTATTCGTAACTATTCATCTTATTCTTTCATATTATATTCCGTATCTTCGTCGATCATTTCAAGCATAATCTTTGCAAACTCAGGGTCAAACTGAGTCCCCATTCCCTTTTCTATTTCTTCTCTGACAACTCCCTGGGGAAGTATACCTCTATAACTTCTCCGACTTGTCATCGCATCATATGCATCTGCTACGGCTATTATCCTTGCTTCATAAGGGATCTCTTCTCCCTTTATATTATCAGGATAACCACCTCCTCCAAATCTTTCATGATGCCACCTTGCTCCCATGGCAAGTTTTGGCATCTCTTTAATGTTTTTTAGGATACGTGCGCCCATCACAGGATGATTTTTAATGATCTCAAACTCTTCATCCGTAAGTTTGGCCGGTTTATTGATAATGGCATCGGGTACTCCTATCTTTCCAACATCATGTAAAAGCCCCATCATATAAACATCATTTATATCTTTATCCGAAAGACCGTAGCGTCTTGCGATTTCTCTTGAATATACCGCTACACGTCCCGAGTGACCATTGGTATAAGTATCTTTTTCATCTATGGCATCGGCAAGCATCTGTACCACATGAAGAAGTATCTTTTCATTCTCCTTTGTCTTCTTATCTACCTCTTCAGACAAATGATTCTGAAGCCTTATAAGCTCTATGATATGTTTAACCCTGATAGTGAGTACTTCAGGTACGAAAGGCTTTTTTATAAAATCCATCGCCCCAAGGCTAAGACCTTTTGTTTCGGCACTGTTATCTTCATCGGCAGTCAAAAATATTACGGGAATTTCGGGAAGCCCCATTTCCTTATCCTGAAGCTTTAACTTCTCCATAGTTTCAAAGCCATCCATTCCCGGCATATGAAGATCAAGAAGTATAAGATCCGGTCTGTTCTCTTTAAGATAATCCAATAGAGCTTCTCCGGATTTAAGAGCTGAAACTCTCATGTTTTCCTTGCTTAATATATGACCGGCCATCTTAAGATTTGACATATCATCATCAACAACTACTATCCAATCCACAATAACCTCCTGACAATACCATGAATCCTATCAACATTCCAAATTTTATCACGAATGAACTATTTTGTTAAGTTCATAAGGCGTATTCTGATAAACATAATAATCCAGCCAATTCGTATATAAGGTATTGGCATGTCCCCTCCACTGAAGAAGAGGTTTCCTGCTTGGATCATCATTAGGATAATAATTCCTCGGCATGGAAATATCAATACCCTTTCCCAAATCTCTTTTATATTCTTTATCCAAAGTATTTCTGTCATACTCGGGATGTCCCATAACAAAGATCTGACTTCCATCCTCCTTCATGCAAAGGAAAACCCCTGCTTCTTCGGACTCCGCCAATACGATGATATCTTTTTGTTTCTTTAATGCGACGGTATCAATATCGGTATTTCTTGAATGAGGCGCATAAAAAATATCATCAAAGCCCCTTACAAGAGGTATCTTACGATGAGAAACCTGGTGAGCATATACTCCGAAAACCTTTTCATCAAGAAGTATCTTTTTTATTCCGTAAAAATGATAGAGCGCTGCCTGGGCTCCCCAACAAAGAAACAAAGTGGATGTCACATTTGTTTTACTCCATTCAAAGATGTCAACTAATTCATCCCAATAATCAACATCCTCAAACTCCATAGTTTCAACAGGCGCTCCCGTCACAATAAGACCATCAAATTTTCTTTCCTTAACCTCATCAAAAGTCTGATAAAATTTCTGCAAATGACTCATCGATGTGTTTTTTGATTCATGAGATGTTGTCTTTAAAAAGAATACATCCACCTGAAGCGGTGTGTTGGAAAGAGACCTTAAAAGAGCCAATTCCGTATCTTCCTTTAAAGGCATAAGGTTCAGGATAGCTATCTCAATGGGACGTATATCCTGATGAGTCGCTCTGTCCTCGTCCATAACAAATATATTTTCTTTTTCAAGGATTTCCTTTACCGGTAAATCATTAGATGTCTTTATAGGCATGTCGTCCTCCTAGTTATTGATCATTTTTACTATGTCGTCTTCCGTAAGTATACTGATTCCCAGATCGGTTGCTTTGGTAAGTTTGCTTCCGGCTGCTTCTCCGGCCACAAGATAATCCGTCTTTTTTGAAACCGAACCTGTAACTTTACCGCCGTTTTCCTCTATAAGGTTTTGCATATCTTTTCTTGAATAAGTCGGAAGTGTACCGGTTATGCAAAGTGTCTTCCCTTCAAAAACACCTCCGCTTACTTTTACAAGATCACTGTCCATCCTAAGCCCAAGGTTCTTTAAATCCGATATCAGACTTTCTCCGGCGTTGCTTTGCATAAAGCTAAATATACATTCAGCTGAAATATCACCAATATCATCAACATTCATGATATCTTCTTTTGAAGCCTTTTTCAGACTGTCAATATCATGAAAATGCATCATAAGATTCTTGGCCGCCGATTTACCTACGTTGGCTATTCCAAGACCGGTCAAAAGATGTTCGGCGCTCTTGGTTTTGGATTCTTCGAGAACAGCAAGAAGCTTATCTGTATTTTTTTCTCTTCCCAGTAATCCTTCTTCTATAAGCTCATCCCTGTGTTCCGACAGCCTGTAGAGATCTCCGATATCTTTTACATACCCTTTTTCTATGAGCTGTGTTATCGCTATATCTCCAAATCCCTTAAGATCCATCGCATCTCTTCCTACAAAGTTGATAATGCTCCTTACCTTTTGGGCCGGACACACAGGATTAATGCAGCGTATATCTGACTGATCAAGCAATCTGTATGTCTTTTGACCGCATGCCGGACAGATATCCGGTATTTTATAGTTCTCACAACCTTCCGGTCTTTTCTCCTTAACAACACCTTTGATCTTGGGAATTATCTCTCCCGATTTATAAACTATAACAGTATCTCCGATACCTATCCCCAGTTCATCTATGAAATCCTGATTATGCAGTGTTGCTCTCGAAACACTGGTCCCACAGAGTCTTATGGGATCAAATACCGCAGTCGGATTGATCCTTCCGGTTCTTCCCACAGAAAGCTCTATGTCTCTTATCACCGACTCCTTTTCTTCCGGCGGATACTTGTAGGCAACCGCCCATCTCGGAACTTTTGCTGTCGCCCCGAGCTGTTCTCTTTGAGAATAGGAATTAAGCTTGACAACAGCTCCGTCGATATCATAGGATAAACTTCCTCTGTTTTCGCCTATAGCATTTATAGCATCCCACACCTCGTCTTTGGTATGACAGATCCGATAATCATCTATTACCTTTATCCCCTTGGACTTCAAATACTCATAACACTCTGTATGAGTATCAAATTCCATTCCTCTCACCTGCTGAAGATTGAAAATAAACATGGATAACCCTCTTTGTCTTACAATCTCGGGATCCAGTTGGCGAAGAGTTCCCGCAGCACAATTCCTTGGATTTGCAAATATCTTTTTACCAAGGATTTCCTGTAATTCATTGGTCTTTTCGAAATCAGTTTCAGACATATAAACCTCTCCCCTGATTTCAAGATATTCGGGAGCATCTTTTATTTCCGGGCAAACATCCGAAATTTGTTTTGCATTGGCTGTAACATCTTCACCGAATTCTATTCCGTCTCCTCTCGTTTCAGCCATAACAAGTTTACCGTTATCATAACGAAGGCTCATGGATAGTCCGTCTATTTTATATTCCACGACAAACTCCGGATCATCAAACTTAGCTTTTATGTCATCAACAAATGCATCAACTTCTTCCTTCGAAAAAACATCCTGGAGTGAAAGCATGGGAACGTTATGCCTTACCAGCTCTCCTGCTTTTCTTTTGGCCGTTCCGCCGACATGCTTAGTCGGAGATGTATCGGTTACCTTCTCCGGATACTTTTCTTCGAGGCCTCTAAGCTCTCTCATTAACATGTCGTATTCATAGTCGGTAATCTCCGGGGCGTCATCATCATAATAGAGTCTGCTGTGATGCTCCAGTTCTCCCCTTAACTGTTCTATTCTTTTATAGTCCGATTCTTTACTCATTATTCCCTCTTTAAAGCCGACATTAATTCATTTATTTCCGACTCACTCAATTCCCTGTAACTGCCCTCGGGAAGATCTCCGAGAGTCAATGTCAAAAAACGTACTCTCTTTAAGTCCGTAACATTATAAGACAATTCTTTGCACATTCTTCTTATCTGTCTGTTAAGCCCCTGTGTCAATATGATTGAAAATTGTTTGTCAGATATTTTTTTAATCTTGCAGGGTCTTGTTGTAAGTTCAAGTTCACTTAAGTATACACCCTTTTTCATGGCTGATATAAACTGTTTATCTATTGTGTGATCGACGGTAACAAGGTATTCCTTTTCATGATAATTCCTGGCACGAAGCATCTCATTTGCATATTCTCCTTCGTTAGTCATAAGAATAAGGCCTCTGGAGTCCTTGTCAAGTCTTCCCACCGGATATACCCTTGTTTTATAATTTATAAAATCCACGATATTATTTTTTTCTTTTTTCTCAGCCGTGCATACTATCCCCGGGGGCTTATTTACCATCAAAAAAACCCGGCTTCGTGTGGCCCTGACTTCTTTGCCGTCAACAGTGACAACCATTCCATCCGAAACCTTTTGTCCAAGTTCTGCCGGAATACCGTCAATTAACACACGGCCCTCATTAATATACCTGTCTGCGGCCCTGCGTGAGCAAAAACCGTATTCGGTAAGATATTTATTTATCCTTATCTCTTCCATATCTGCAAAAAAGAGGAAGCCAATACTGGCTCCCTCACTCTTATTTAAATAAATCCGTACTCATATTAACGGATGGAACCGCTCCTACAACAAACTTGTTTTAATAAAACCTTTCTTGTTCTTAAAGGAAACTTTTGTCCAATTCTTACCTGTAGCAAGAACCGTTACCTTATTGCCCTTATAGACCTGAACAACAACAGGCGAATCCGTAGTTTTTCTCTTCCGGATGTTGACCGCTTCTCTGATTTTTATCTTGTCCCCCACTTCAATACTTGATGCCCTAGATGAGACAATGAAATCATTTCTGATGTAGCCGGTCTTACCAAGCACGGAAACCTTTGTCCAGCCGTCCTTCTCTCCAAGTTTCTTAAGCTTCTTGCCCTTCTTTACCGTCATGAGCACCTTAGAATCGGTGGTCGCTTTCTTTCTGAGATTAACTCTGTCCTTAGCATAGACATATTTCGTTTTAGAAGTTTTCTTTTCTTCGGATTTATCCTCTGACTCTTTCTTTTCGGATGAATCCTTTTCTTTTATGAAATCATTTCTTATGTAACCGGTAATACCACCAACAGAAACCTTTGTCCAGCCGTCCTTCTCTCCGAGTTTCTTAAGCTTCTTACCTTTCTTTATCGTCATAAGTACCTTGGAATCGGTAGTAGCTTTCTTTCTGAGATTGACTCTGTCCTTAGAATAGACATATTTTGTCTCCGAAGATTCCTCTTCTTCTTTCTTTTTCTCTTCTTCTTTCTTTTTCTTTTCTTCTTCCTTTTTCTCTTCTTCTTTCTTTGCTTCTTCCTCTTCCTTTTTCTTTTTCTCTTCCTCTGCCGCATAATCCGAAGCCCACTTTGCAGAAGCTTCCTGAAGAGTACCTGTCATGAACTTATTGAAGTCCTTGTCATTTATATCAATATCATTATACTCTGTCTGAACACTGGTTATAAGTTGAACAACCTCATCAAGCTGTTCATAATCGGCTATCTCCTTGGTAATTTCGGGATCCATAGCCTGTTCTTTACTCTGCATATTGAAATTATTATACAGGTTATCTATAGTGTATGTCCCGTCTTCCGACTTTACCACATAGAAAAAGTCAACTCCGGGAGCCGGACTTTTCAAATCCTTAAAATGTATCTTTTGATATACGGAAAGAAACATATGCTCACCTGAAGAGTCATTTTTACCGTAAATCTCTTCAATATCATATTTGTCAATAAATGACGACATGAGCTCTATGTAACTCTTCTCATAGTCGGAAATGGGACTGGCAACTTTCTCAAGAGCCTCGATATCATTTTTAGCATAGGCTTCATAGTATGAAGCTATGAGTTTTCCTATCTCGCTGTCAATTGGTATGCTTTCAAGTTCTCCCTTTCCGTCCAATATCGGTTTGTCACTATCACTTTGGGATGATGATATCCCCAAAGTACCTCCTTTTTTTGAGTTAAGTGCTCCAAAAGCGATCAAAACAGCCATGCAGATCCCAACTGCACCGGCTGCTATATACCTTTTGTTTTTAATTAATTTTTCTTTGAAATTATCCATACAGATCCTATCCTTTATCTATAAGGGTATCAAATTACCCTCCCCGGTTAATAAATACGATGTGGACGACCGGATTCGAACCGGTGGTCTTCAGAGTCGGAGTCTGATGCGTTATCCAGCTACGCTACGCCCACTGACCATTTTGATGTAAAAACCCGGCCTTATATCGATTTTAGGTCTTGCCACATCAGAAAAAGTAATCAATTTATTTTACCAAACCCCAAAAATAAAGTCAATTCTCGGCATTTTTCTCTAAGATCGCGATTATATCCGCAGCAACTTCCGAAGGAGTTTTGTCATCTGTTCTTACAATGAAATCCTTCGCTTTTTCATAAAAAGGAATCCTGGGCAAAAGAAGTTCGTTTATTCCTTCAACAGACATATGTCCCTTAAGAAGCGGTCTTGTATCCCTTCCTTCCACTCTGGAAAGTATCACTTTTGGATCAGCTTTTAGATAAAAAACCTTTCCTCCTTTTTTTAGGATTTCAATATTTTCTTCTTTCTTTACAACTCCGCCGCCACAGGAAACTATAAGAGGTGATTTTTCTGTAAGCTCTTTAAGCACTTCTGTTTCCGTTTTTCTGAAATGATCTTCTCCGTATTTATCAAAAATATCCGAAATTGTAAGACCCAATTTTTCTTCAATCAATTCATCGGTATCAACCGAAGGCGCTCCTGTCATATTGGCAAGCGCTCTTTGGGTGGCACTTTTACCCACCCCCATAAAACCTATCAGATATATATTTTCAATCAATTTCATAAGCATTCATGTATCCGTTTGGTAACCAAACTTAATTTTTCAAAATCAATCTGTCCCGGTGCACTTTTATCTTTTCCTTTTCCGAATGTAATGCACGATCCGAAGGCCTCTCCCACAATTCTGGAAACTGCTCCTGTTTGCCCCATGGACATTGCTATTACCGGGATCTTCTCAATTTCCTTAAACTCACTGACCACCTTCATCAGTGAAAATACATCCTTTTTTTGACCCGGCATAACAGCGAGTTTAACTATATCGGGATCTCCTCCCTTCATTTCGGAAAGAAGAGCCATCATCTCTGTTTCTTCCGGTGTCTTATTAAAATCATGCCAGGATGCAATGACAAAAGCACCTTTTTCATGCAGCTGCCCTATAAGAGTAAGGGGTCTTTCAAAGTTGAAATATTCCATGTCAATAAAGTCAGCACAATGAGCCGTTGCTATCTCAATCAAAAGTCGGCTTAACCCGTCGGAAGTCAGATCGATATTACCTCCCTGAGGTCTTGTTCTAACGGTAACTATAAGTACGATCTCCCCTGTAATATCCCGAAGCATTTCAAGAGTATCTCTTAATTTTTCACTGTCCAGAAGATCCTCGTAAAAATCGGCTCTCCATTCAATGCATTTTACTCCGGCATCTCTTAATCTTTTGGCACTGTCAATTATCCCTATCTGTTGTGCATCCGTAACCGGTACACACACAAGGGGAGCTTCATTATCTATGATTATTCCTTTAACTATTATAGGCACCTTTGTCTCCTTTAAGCCTTTTCGGCTATTTCATAAAGTAATCTTTCCGTATCTTCCCAACCTATGCATGCATCAGTTATTGACTGGCCGTATACCTGATTATCCGATATCTTTTGGTTTCCTTCCACAAGGTAGCTTTCGATCATTACACCCTTTACGAGTTTTCTGATATCGGAAGTAAACGATCTGTTATGCATAACCTCATGAACTATCCTTATCTGTTCCTTAAACTGTTTACCGGAATTGGAATGATTGACATCAATAACAGTCGCCGGATTTACAATATCCATCTCTTCATACATTTCCGCTAATCTGAGAATGTCCTCGTAATGATAATTCTGTGTTGAATTTCCGTGTTTGGAAACCGCTCCGCGCAATATGGTATGAGCAAGAGGATTACCCGATGTTTCAACCTCATGGCCGGAAAATACAAAATGATGAGGATGCTGGGCCGCATATACGGAGTTGAGCATTACCGAAAAATCTCCGGAAGTCGGATTCTTCATTCCGCTGGCAACGTCAAATCCACTGACGGTAAGACGATGATGCTGATCTTCAACAGACCTTGCCCCTATGGCAACATAGGACAAAAGGTCCTCAACATAACCCCAGTTTTCCGGATAAAGCATCTCATCAGCAGCCGAGAGTCCGAATTCATGAATAGCCCTAAGATGCATCTGTCTCATGGCAACAAGTCCCGCTACCATATCAGGTTCTCCGTTTGGATCCGGCTGTGAAGCAATACCTTTATAACCTTCTCCTGTGGTCCTGGGTTTATTTGTATAAATTCTGGGCACAACCACTACCCTGTCCTCTATCTTTTCAGCAACCTTCGACAGCTTCTCGATATATTCAAGTACAGCATCTTCTCTGTCCGCAGAACAAGGACCTATAATAACAAGAAATCTGTCATCATTCCCTGTTATGATATCCGAAACCTCTTTATCTCTTTTTGCTTTGATGGCAGCACCTTCCTTTGTCAAGGGGAATTGTACCTTTATAGCTTCCGGGGCCGGCATGGGTTTTAAATAAGTAAAGCTCATAATTACCTCTTTTCTTTTACTTAAAGTTGAAAATCTCTTTTTTAATTATATCTACCGGCATATCTTTCCCGGTCCAAAGTTTAAATGAAGCAGCTCCCTGATACAAAAGCATTGGAAGACCGTTCATATATCCGCTCCCGGCTTCCCCGGCATACCTAAGGAGTGTTGTCATCCTCGGTTCATAAATAATATCGCAAACAAAAAGACCTTTTCCGAGGAATTCTTTCGGGACAAGTGATCTGTCGTCATCACCCATACCAACATTTGTGGCATTTACGAGAATAAGACTCTCATCGATACTTTTTCTAAGATCGTTATCCGATGCCAGGTCGGTGAGTGTGATCTTACATCCTGTCTGTTCGGATATCTTATTTACAAATCTTTTGGTTTCCTCGAACGTTTCGCTTTTCCTTTTAAACATTCTGATCTCTGAAACACCGGATAGCGCTGCACTTACACAGATAGCTGTTGCCGCGCCTCCCGCTCCGAGCAAAGTCATCACGGAGTTTTTATAATCAACGCCGTTTGCATTTAGTCCATCCAAAAATCCGCGCCCATCTGTTGTATCACCGTAAAGGCTCCCGTCATCCCTTATTACCACCGTATTAACCGCACCCGAAAGCTCGGCAGCACGGCTTAATTCATCAAGCATAGGTATAACTGCCACCTTATGAGGCATAGTTAAATTAAATCCTTTGGCATCCAAAAACCTAAGCGATTCCACTGCCTTTTCCAATTCCGAAGGTTTAACATCAAAAGACAGGTATACATATGGAAGTTTTAACAATGACGCTGCCATGGAATGCATGGCCGGAGAAATACTGTGTCTTGCAGGATGTCCAAGCAATCCCAGAAGTCTGGTTTGACCATCAATGTGTGTCTTTAAAATTTCCGAATTATTCATATTACTGTTTCCGTTCTCTATCTAAATAACTACATAATAATAAATTTTTTTTATACTTCTGTCAAACTTCTTATTTAACTCAGTCGGAGAAATCCCCCACCTCTAAGCGTTAGCGTAGGTGGGGGTTATGACA
>JAILKW010000086.1 GCA_024693455.1 Lachnospiraceae bacterium | reverse complement strand
TCAGAGTAAGAACCGACATTTATGGATCATGTATACTATAATATTGGGGCTAAACGATATTTCGAACACGAAAACCAAGGTAATTTCAAGTGTAGAAAAGTAATCGAAAATGACAGAAACTAAATGTTCGCATTTTGTTCGAAAAAACGCCCGCAAACCGCATAAAATGGGCGTTGAACTCTTGGCTACGGACCAGAAGGTCGTGGGTTCGAATCCTGTCGCACGCAGGCTGGATAAAGGCGTAAACGATTGCGTTTACGCCTTTTCTTATGCCTGTTTTTGCGAGCGGTGCGCAGACAGAATCCGGACTGGATGGATAGCTGTTACTTTTTATTGACAAAAACGGGCACATGAGACCAGATATATCAAAATTGATATTGAAAAAAGGCTACAATAAGATATAATTGAGAAAAGAGGACTTTTGAGCCCAAATTTGTCAGAGGTGCAAAATGGAAATTAAAAGGGATAAATATCTTGAAGACTTAAAAGACCGTATGCATAACGGAATGATAAAGGTTATTACCGGAATCAGAAGAAGCGGGAAGTCTTATCTGATTTTTACGATTTTTAAAGAGTATTTGATAAACGAGGTTGTGAATGAAGATCACATCATCGAGATGGAGTTTGATAAAAAAGAGAATGCGAAATACCGTGATCCTGATGCTTTGCTGGACTTCGTCAAAAAACAGATTAAGGATAAAGACGATTATTTTGTTCTTCTGGACGAGGTACAAATGCTTGAAGATTTTGAGGAAGCTCTTAATTCCTTACTGCATATAAAAAATCTTGATATCTATGTGACGGGAAGCAATTCGAAATTTTTGTCCAGCGATATTCTTACAGAGTTTAGAGGACGTGGAGATGAGGTGCATGTTTACCCACTGACTTTTCAGGAGGCAATGCAGAATTATAAAGGGGACATATATCATGGATGGGCAGAATATGTTACATATGGGGGCCTTCCGCTTGTTTGGGGAATGCGTACAGAACAGCAAAAGATCAAGTATCTGACAGACCTTTTTGAAAAAACATATATAAGCGACATTATCGATCATAATGGTATAGAGAAGATGGAGGAATTGGAAGCGCTGTTAAATGTGCTCGCTTCGGCTGTAGGCTCACTTACAAATCCGACAAAGATTGAGGCAACATTTAAAAGCGTATTGAAGTCAAGAATCTCCAGAAATACGATCGTGCAGTATATAGAATACTTGAAGGATGCTTTTATCATCAATGAAGCAAACAGGTATGATGTAAAGGGAAGAAAGTACATAGGAACCCCGCTAAAATACTATTATGAAGATTTGGGGCTCAGGAATGCCAGACTCAGGTTTAGACAGGTGGAAGAAACTCACCTGATGGAAAATGCCGTGTACAACGAATTGTTGTCAAGAGGTTACGCGGTTGATGTCGGTGTGGTGGAAACAAGAAAGCGTAATCCAGAAGGCAAGCAGGAGTAGAGAAAGGTGGAAATAGATTTCGTTGCCAATATGGGAAGCCGTCGATATTATATTCAGTCGGCTTTTCAGATTCCTGATCAGGAGAAAGAAAGACAGGAGAAGGAATCTCTTAATAATGTGGATGACTCCTTCAAAAAGATAGTTCTGGTCCGGGATGTTGTAAAGATTTCCAGGGATGAGAAAGGCATTGTTACGATGAGTATATATGACTTTTTGATGGATAAAGACAGTTTGGGAAAATGTTGAGGGGGAATCCATCGTAAATCGCATTTTTGTGGGGGTGATGGACTGTGCCTCAGATGAATAAGGGTGGCAAGTTCATATTTGGAAAGTCTGTCATACCTGTTTATTGAGATAATCCGGGTATTTAGAGCGGATAGTGGATAGTATATTACAGTTTAATTACGATACGTATAATGAAAAAGTGCTTTTCTCGGAAGAGTGTGCTTCTGGGGGATAAGGGAGACAGCTTATGCCTTTAGTGCGAATAGAAATGATCAAAGGAAAGTCCGGGGAGTATAAGACAACTGTCTTGGACGTTGTACACAACTGTTTGGTAGATGCCTTTGGAATTGAGGGCTGGGACAGATTTCAGAGGATCATAGAGATTGACAAAGAGGATTTCGAGCTTCCGGAAGGAAAGACCGAAGATTTCTTGATCATAGAACTGACCATCTTCCCGGGAAGAACCGGAGAGCAGAAGAAGCACGCTATAGAATTGATCACAGAGACCTTAAACAAAAGGCTCAGCATAAGAAAGACAGATGTGTTTATCGTCATAAATGAGCCACCCGGGGAAAACTGGGGCCTGGCAGGGAAACAGATGGAGTGATGAATCAAGGTATGGAAAACGGCAAATATGAGATAACCAGGATCAAAGGGGGAACAGACAATTGCTATCTGATTTCCAAGGATAGAAAAGCTGTTTTATTTGATACATCAAGTGGTGAGTATGTAAGCAAGGTAATAGAAGCGTGCAGTGGGTATGAAATGAAGGCACCTGTCGGGGTGAACAAATAAATGAAATATCAGGAATACGGTTCTGATCAAAATGATACGATCCTTTTGCTTCATGGCGGAGGACTATCATGGTGGAATTATCGGGAGGCAGCTGCGATACTTCAGGGAGAGTATCATATCATTCTTCCGGTTTTGGACGGACATGCAGGAAGTGACAGACCATTTACGACAATCGAGGAGAATGCAGAAGAGATAATTCAGTTCATTGATGAAAAACTATCCGGTTCAGTATTGTTGATCGGAGGACTTTCGCTTGGCGGTCAGGTTTTGTTGGAAATGTTAACGAAGAGAAAAAACCTCTGTTCTTATGCATTGGTTGAGAGCGCGGCTGTGATCCCTTCAAAGCTGACCAATATGTTGATCTCACCGTCTTTTGGATGCAGTTATGGACTTATCAAAAACCGATCCTTTTCCAAATTGCAGTTTCAATCTTTGCACATCAAACCGGAACTGTTTGAAGACTATTATCGGGATACCTGCCGGATAAAAAAGCAGGACATGATCGCATTTTTGAAAGCCAACACAGCTTATGCCCTGAAGGATTCTTTCAAGGAGTCATCCGCCATAATACACGTGTATGTTGGTGAAAAGGAAAATCGTGTGATTCTCCGCTCCGCGGACTCCATCTGCCGGATGCTTCCTTCCTGTGAG
>JAILKW010000222.1 GCA_024693455.1 Lachnospiraceae bacterium | reverse complement strand
TATTACCGACCCGGGGCAGATCATCGGATTCCCTGCTGTTGCCATAGGCGTTGCAAAGAATGTTACACATGCACCGTATATGTATGTTACGCCTCAGATGATAACTCAGATTGACAGACAAAAGATGATAGAGGAGGACTTCAGGACCGGACTTGAGAATAATGAGTTCAGTGTTCTCTACCAACCGAAGGTGGATTCAGATACCAATATGATAGTTGGCGGAGAAGGTCTTGTCAGGTGGATAAAGGATAATGAGGTTATACCACCTTCCGAATTTGTCCCCGTGCTTGAGAGGGACGGAGAAGTTGGGGCTTTGGATCTTTTTGTGCTTGAACGTGTCTGTCAGGATATGGTCAAATGGCAGGAATCGGGAGTGGATTATGTACCGATATCGGTAAATTTTTCAAGGAGGGACCTTTCGGATCCATTCCTTGCGGAGCAGATTTTCGGTATAATCAAAAAGTACGATATTAATCCCAAATACATTCAGATAGAAGTTACCGAGACAATAGATGAGGAAGAACACGGACTTATGACCGGTTTTTTGACACGTCTAAGAGATCTTAAGATATCGACGGCAATAGATGATTTCGGAAGCGGATATTCCTCTTTGTCCACACTCAGGGATTTTAAATTCAGTGTACTTAAGATAGACAGAAGTTTTATAAATAACGATGGTTTTACGAAAAATGATGAAATTATCATCAAGGGAATCATAGATATGGCGAAAGCTCTTGGAATTGAGGTTATAGTTGAAGGAGTTGAGCGCCGTGATCAGCTGGATTTCATGAGAAATCTCGGCTGCAATATCATACAGGGATTCTTTTACGATGAGCCGCTAACAATGGAACAATTCACCGCCAGACTTGTCAGTAAGGTTTATTGACAGGTATGATGGCATCCTTTGTCGGATGGGGTTAATATGGAAAGGGATGAAGCTCTTGATTCTTTCAGCTACAACAAGTTAAAAAAAACACTTGAAGAATTAGAGGAAGCTAAAAAACGTGAACAGGAGGCATCTTTGGCAAAAAGCAGATTTTTGTCACAGATGTCTCATGAAATAAGGACTCCGGTAAATGCTATTTTGGGTTATAACGAGCTCGTTTTGCAGGATACCGGAGAAGTTGCCACGAGGGAGTATGCCAAAAAGGTTAAAAAATCGGCAAACAGGCTCATGGATTTTTTTGATGCCGTCATGGATTATGTTGCCGGCGGAGGAAATGATCAGGCTTCACAGGTAGTGCCTTCTCTTGATATGTTAAGCGATGACAGTGATAGAGAAAAAGAGGCCATAGTGCACGTAAGCAGTGAAAAAAAGATGGAGATATCCGGGGCTTACGGGTACAGAGTGCTGGTTGTAGACGATACTGAGGTTAATGTGGACCTTCTTGTCAGGATCCTTTCTCCGACGGGACTTTCGGTGGATACCGCAGAGGACGGTCAAAGAGCAATAACCCAGGTTAAAAAACATCACTACGATCTTATTTTCATGGATCACATGATGCCCATCATGGACGGTATCGAGGCACTTCATGAGATGAGGCTTAATCACATGTGCGATGATACACCTGTTGTCATGCTGACTGCGAATGCGATCGAAGGTGAAAAGGAAAAGTATCTTAATGAGGGTTTTGCAGCCTATATAACCAAACCGTTCACCGAGGAATCGATTTATGATGTGCTGCTTCGATTCTTACACCTGGATGCTACGGAGATGGAGATTCCCGAGGGATTTTCAAGCTGGGAAGAAATAGCGGAGCGGTTCCCAAGCATCGATACGGATACGGCAAAAGAATATTGTATTGGAAAAGAGGAATTTTTCCTTAACATGATAAAATCTTACGTAGGGGAAAATATCGACAGCCGTATCAAAGAATTCTATTCCAGAAAGCGCTGGACTCAATATATAGATACGCTTTATTCGTTATATGACAGCTCGATGATAATCGGAGCTGCTGATCTGGCAAAAAAAATAAAAAGCTTTATCGAAGATTTCGATGAGCTTGACAGTAAAAGCAGATCGGATATACATGAAAGTATTCTTACAGGTTTTTATAATCTTTGCCGTGAGCTTGAGGCCGAAGATGACCGGAAAGAAAGCCAAAATGATACAAGACCCGTAGTTCTCGTGATCGATGACGAGTCAACGATCCATATTTTGGTTGAGGGAATTCTCGGAACGGTTTTCAGGGTTGTTTGTGCAAGCTCGGGAGAAGAAGGACTTATTCTTGCCAAATCGATATATCCGGCTCTTATCCTGCTTGATCTTAAAATGCCGGGAACGAGTGGTTTTGATGTTCTTTCGGATATTAAGCACGATGGAAGATTATCGGAAATCCCCGTTATTTTTATGACCGGAGATGATGACAGGAACCGGGAGGTTGAGGGCTTTAATGCAGGTGTGTCCGATTTCGTATATAAGCCTTTCCCGCCCGAAGTTTTGATGCACAGGGTAAGAAGACTGGTAGAACTGTCCAAACTTCAAAAATATCTTCAACATGAGGTTGCACTTCAGACAGAGAAAGCCAGCCATCTTTCAAGGGAGATAATGCTTGCGCTTTCAGCTGCTGTAGATGCCAAGGATCATTATACAAACGGTCATTCAAAACGTGTTGCACGGTATTCCGCAGATATTGCCCGAAGAATGGGAAAACCAAGGTTTGAGCAGGAAGAGATATATGTACTTGGCCTTATGCACGATATCGGAAAGATCGGAGTGCATGAGGAGATCATCAATAAGACAACAAGTCTTACGGATGAAGAATATAATGAAATGAAAAAGCATACGGAGATCGGCTACGATATTTTGCGGCAGATCACCGAGATGCCAAGGCTTGCCACCGGTGCAAGATGGCATCATGAAAGATATGACGGAAGTGGTTATCCGGACGGCCTTAAGGGAGAAGAGATCCCGGAAGAGGCAAGGATAATATGCGTGGCGGATTGCTATGATGCCATGACTTCCAAAAGATCATACTCTTCGCCTCGTGAACAAAAGGAGGTTAGGGATGAGATTGTCAGATGCAAGGGGAAGCAATTTGATCCGCATATAGCCGACATTCTCATACAGATGATAGATGAAGATATTGATTATCGGATGAGTGAGCGGGGTAGTAGGAATGAGTCACAATAAAATCAATGCGCTTGTTATTGATGGCTCTAAGATGGAGAGACATCATGCAAGTATAATATTACGTCATATTGGCGCCAATTGCGATCATGCTTGGAACAGTTACAAAGCAGCGGCACTTACCGAACTTAATGAGTACGATGTCGTATTTGTAAGCGATCATATCCCGGGAGAAGATCCGGCAGATATAGTTGATATTCTTTTGGCTCTCCCCAGTGTTAAGGAGAAGGCTATTCCCATAATAGAGATGGGAAACAGATTCAGAGCCGAAAAGCGTCTTGAAGGATGCTCGGAATTTATCGAAAAGCCGCTGAAGGAAGATAGTATAAGAAAGCTACTTATCGACGTTTTGGCAGCGGAGAAGTCGGCTCTTGTTGAATGTCATACCGATTCATGGGAAACAACATTTGATAGCAATACCATAATGTCATATGATGACGGAGATGATTTCAATACTTCGGTGGGAATGAAACGATGCGGAACCATGGAATCTTACATGTCCGCCATAAAAATATTCTATGACACGACTTTGTATAAAGCGGATGAGATAGAAGATTTTTGGCAGAAAGATGACATAGGAAATTATACGATAAAAGTTCATGCCTTAAAGAGTTCTGCCGGGGTTATAGGTGCGATCAACCTTTCCGAAAAAGCAAGGCTGCTCGAAGAAGCCGGAAAGAAAAAAGATGTTGATTACATAAACGAAAATACTTCGTCTTTACTTGAGGATTACAGAGCTTTTCGGAACCGGTTTGAGGAAATGTTCGAATCGAAAAGTGATGAAGACAAGCCAATGATACCGGATGAAGTATTGGTGGATGCTTTCAACTCGATAAGGGAATTTGCCGAGAATATGGATTTTGATCTGACAAAGATGGTTATTGATTCTTTGGAAGAATATTCACTGAAAGATGCAGATAAAGATAAACTTAACAAGATAAACAATTATCTTTTGGAGCTTGATTGGGATAGTATACTTGATGTGATTAACGGTTAGTACCAGAAGGATAGTGAAGGATTTATGGAAAAGAGAGTTCTCGTTATAAGCACTGTGGAAACTTTTACGGTTAAGGGACTTCGGATGAAATTGCAGGGCATAGGAGTGTTTGCTCAGTATGCGACATGCAATGTAAAAGAGATATCAAGATATATAGAGACAACGGATCTTTATATTTATTATATGGATGATGAGATAGCTTCAAATACCGATGTCCTGGTACTGATAAAGGATATGTGTTTTGAGATGAACAAAAAGCTTATTCTTATCGGAACAAAATTGGAGTACGAAGTTGCGACAAAGATCATTCCCAGTCTGGATATTTACAGATGGTTTGAACGCCCGTTGGATATGCTGGGGTTTTTGGATATAGTTGATGACTTTTTTACGGATGAGACACAGGAGGCACAGAAAAAGAGCATTCTTATAGTTGATGATGATGTTACATATATGAGAATGATAAAGGAATGGCTTGATGATATTTACAGGGTTGCGATGGCTAATTCCGGAACCCAGGCCATTAAATGGCTGGCCAAGAATTCGGCAGATCTCATACTTTTGGATTATGAAATGCCGGTCACACCGGGGCCTAAGGTTCTTGAGATGCTAAGGAGTGATCTTGTTACCAGCAGTATACCGGTAATGTTTTTGACAGGCAAAAGAGACAGTGACAGCGTTATGGAAGTGCTTGCTCTTCATCCTACGGATTATATGCTAAAAAGCATAGACAGAGATACATTGAGAAGAAAGCTCAGTCTGTTTTTCCAAAAGCAGGCAGCGGCTTCGAGAAATATATAATAGAGTCTTACCCGGGATATGGATTCGGGAAAGGACCTTAGCTTTGGTTATAATAAAAAAAGCAGATTTGGATCGACCAAATCTGCTTTTTTTTATCTGTCGGGATATTGTTCATTTACGAATTTTTTAAATACCGGCATTGCACGCTTAACTTTTTCGGTATCTATGCAATATGCCATTCTGAAAAATCCGGGGGCTCCGAAACCGTCTGCGGGAACAAGTATGAGATCGTATTCCTTAGCCTTGTTGCAAAATGCAACCGAATCTTCTTCAAGACATTTGGGGAAGATGTAGAAGGTTCCGCCGGGCTTAACAACAGTAAGTCCAAGCTCGATAAGTGTGTCGTAAATTATATTTCTGTTGGTCTCGTAAACCGAAAGATCACTTGTTTCATCGATCACGGCAGCCGCTCCGAGCTGTGCGGTGGATGAAGGACAGTTATGCCCTATACCACGGCTTATCTGTCCGCAGATTATCGCAAGTATGCCTGCATCCGTAGCGGTAGGTGATACTGCGATATATCCGATACGTTCTCCGGGAAGAGACAGGCTCTTCGAGAAGGAGTAACAGGTAAGAGTGTTATCATAATATTTTGCGGGATAAGGACAGGTTGCACCGTCAAAAACGATCTCTCTGTAAGGTTCATCGGAAATAAGGAAGATATCATGTCCGTATTCGGACTCTTTTTTCTTTAATATCCTTGCGAGCTTTGAGAGAGTTTCTTCCGAATAAACGACTCCCGAAGGATTATTGGGGGAGTTTATAAGTACAGCCGAAACATTTTCATTTAACATCTTTTCAAATTCGTCAAAGTTGATCTGGAAGGTTTCGGTGTCTGCCGGAACAATGGTAAGTTTAGCGCCACTGTCATTTATGTAAGGTCTGTATTCCGGAAAGAAAGGGGCAAAACCGATGACTTCGTCGCCGGGTTTTGTTACCAGTCTTACCGCATGCGCGATCGCGCCTGCAGCTCCGCTTGTCATAAAAATATGCTCGGTTTTATAAGGTATACCGAAGCGTCTCCACAAAGAAGCAGCAACTATCTCGCGAACTGCAGTGTTTCCGAGTGAAGGACTGTAACCGTGGATCTCCATGGGATCTTTTTCCTGATGCATTTTAATTACTGCATCGGTATAATGCTGCGGACAGGGAACACTGGGATTACCCAAAGAAAAATCAAATACGTTTTCATAGCCGATTTCTTTGCCTCTGGCCGTTGCATATTCGCTTAATTCTCGTATTACGGATTTACCCTGAAGTCTTTGTTTGTAAAATTCGTTTATCATTTTTCCTCCAATACAGACTGTCTTTAAAGTACTTTATATAATTCGTCGGTTTCGGGAGCACCGAGGTATTTGTCCTGACCGTCATAGTGAACTATCTTTGCCTTTGAATCCGTTGTCTTGCCTATGATCGAAGCGTGAATGCCGGATTCGTTAAGTTTTTGAATGAGACCTTCGCCGTTTTCGGTCGCTATCAGCATGGAACCGCTGGATATAAGCTTGTATGGATCTATGGCATAATGCTCACAGATTTCCACGGTTTCCTGTTTTATGGGGATGAGTGAAAGATCCGCATCAAGTCCGACGCTGCTCGCTTCGCAAAGTTCCCAAAGCGCACCGTATATTCCGCCTTCTGTAACATCATGCATGGCTGCAGCACCATGTTCGGCTGCGATAAGTCCGTCTTTTTGAACCGATATCATGCTGTCCATTTTCTTCGCGGAATCGACAAGGGTTTTTGGGAAAACCGAAAGGAGTTCCTCTTCCTTTTCTTTTGCGATTATGGATGAACCTTCAAGTCCTATCCATTTGGTAACAATAAGATCCATACCCGGTTTGGCTCCGGAGGTTGTTATGAGTCTGCCTCTTTTAACCTTTCCTATACCGGTTACCGAAAGCAAAGGCTTATTGACCGCTTCGGTGATCTCCGTATGTCCGCCGAGAATACATACATTGGTATCTTTACATGCCTCATTTATGTCTTTCATGATATCGGCAAGTTGACTTTCCGTTGAACCCGGCGGAAGAAGAGCGGTTATCATAAGTCCGATCGCACTTGCGCCCGCACTGGCAAGATCGTTTACAGTTACAAGTACACACAGATTTCCGATATCTTCAGAAGTTGCGGTTATCGGATCACAGGACATTACAATATCTTCGTCATCCGAAAGTCTGAGCGCCGCGCAATCCTCTCCGATACCCGATCCGACCAGTACCTCGGGCCTTATGACCGAAATGTTTTTGAGTACAGAGCGTTTAAGTACCGTCTCGGGAACTTTACCTATCTCAAGTATTTTTGAATCTTCCATTTTTTTACCTCTTTATATCAACGCACATTATAACAAATATTTTCAATTTGTAAATCCTTATGCTATTATAGCTGGGTAAATACAGATCAAATCGGCATTTCAATAAAAATGCATTAAAGGAGTTTAAGTATGGGTTCTTTTCCGTTTCCTTTTTTAACGATCTTTTTGATAGGAATAGTTATTTTGTCAATTAAGCTGAGAAGTTCCGAAAAAAAACAGGAAGAAAAAATGGAGAGATTCTGGGAAAAAGAGAAGCAGGCCAAGGCCGCGCCCGATAAGGATCTTTCAACTATACAATATGTGGTCTTTCCGGTTGATGATTTCAATATGGGAGAGATTTTCGATACGGATACCGAGCTTATCGAAGAGTCACTTATCACACTTTCAAAAACAAGGATGCTTAACATCAACGGTATGACAAATACAGATATAAGGCTGGAGTACGGAGCCTCAAATCTGGATGAAGTGGCGGAATACGGAGAAAATTTTTCCAAGATGACTATGCTGATATGTGACTATGCCAAGTCACTTATGGAGCACGATAAGTATGAAGAGGCCACAAAGGTTTTGGAATACGGTATGAGGGTGGGAAGTGATATCTCATCCAATTATACTTTGCTTGGAGATTGCTATGTTAAGACGAAAGATATGGCATCTTTTGACAACCTTATAGCAGAGGTGGAAAAAATGTCTCTGCCAAGAAAGAAACGGGTAAGTGATTATCTTTTGGAACTTAAAAACACCGGTGTTTGACTAAGGAAATGCTAACCTAAAGTGCGCCGGGCTGTGAACTTCGATACAGGCATAACAGACTTATTGTTAAACCGCTCAATTGATTCTTCTCTTTGAATAGTATATTCGTGGATATTTCTCTTGTTTTAAAAAGATGCCCTCTATAAAATTAATAGGAAATGGAAAAAAGTTTTTGGGCATTGATTTTAAGGAAGAGTGAGAAAATGAAGAAGAAAATTTTGATAGGAGCAGGAGCTGCATTACTCGTAATGTCTGTTGGTTTTGTTACAGCCACGGCTTTTTCACTTGCCAAAGACAATACGGTTATACCTGAGCATGTTAGTATAGCCGGAGTTGATGTTTCGGGAATGAGCAAAGAGGAAGCTGCAAATGCTATCGATGAGTACGCAGAGAGTCTTACAAACGCACAGATAGAGCTTGTAGCTGACAAGAAGAGCATAACAGCAAGTGCAGGTGCGCTCGGAATAAGCGTTGATGCACAGGAATCTATAGACCGTGCTATGAATTACGGTTGCTCGGGAAACCTGATAGAAAGATATCAGGATCAGATCGACATTAAAAAGGGTGTTGAGAAAAATTTCAGCGTTGTCTATACGGTAGATAAGACGATGACCAAAAAATTCATAGAGGCCAATAATGATAAACTGGTTCAGAAGGTAAAGGAAAACTCTCTTAA
>JAILKW010000146.1 GCA_024693455.1 Lachnospiraceae bacterium | reverse complement strand
GCAGCCAAAGCTTCTTCTCTTTTCCTTTGCTTCTCTTCCTGCTTTGCCTTATATTTTGGTGAACTTTTGACCTTTTTTCTTATAACAAAAACTATTATCGCCACCACACCGAATAATACGGCAAAAGGCAAAAGATGGATGATAAGGACAAGAAGTCCTTCAAGAAAATCTCCAAAGCCTCTTAACGAATCAACAACCTCTCCCGCCATTCTCTGTGCAAAGGTATCGGTAGGCATTGGTACGTCTTCGTACTTGGAAACCTCCTTTATGGTTATATTAATGTATGAATAGGCAACATCCGTGTCTATCCGGTTCATCCTGGTTTTTATCTGGGCTATCTTTTCCTGTGTCTCGGTTATCTTGGCCTGAAGTTCAAGAGCATAGGATTCATCCGAAGCTTCTTTCAAAAGATCCATATATCTTTTGTATGCGGCCTCATAAACCTCAAGCGAGGTGTTAAGATCGGTATATTCCTGTGAAACATTATCCACATGGGAATCCTTTGCCCTTACATCCCCAAGTGAACCGGCTTTTTCAAGAAACTCATCATATTTATCGGAAGGTATCCTGATAGTAGCGGTATATCTGTCATGCTTTTTTCCCGGCTCAACATAATAATAATCATATTCGTTGTAGGAGCCTCCGTCGGAATAGCTTTCACTTTCAAGAAAGCCTTCGTATTTTTCAATAAGCGCCGAAAGCTCCTTTGTACTTTTTTCAAATTCCAGGGTATCTATCGAAATATTGCAGGTAAAGATAAGCTTTTCCGTTGAGATCTTTTTTGCGGTCAGTGATTTGGTTTTACCATCGTTTTCCGTAAAATCGGAAAGACCGTTGCTGTCAGTTTCATCGGAAGCTAAGGCTTCCTCGGTGTCTGCCATTTCATCGTCATAATATCCGCCATCTTCCGTCGCAACTTCAGACTTATAACCGGATGAATCCGAGGTTGACGATCCTCCGCAGCCGCCAAGCCCTAATGAAACAGCCAAAAGGCAAAATGCAATTTGTTTTTTCATCATACATCCACCTCCAAAGCGACTTCATTTTCAGCCTGCTGCCTGTACTCCTCTATCTGAACCGGAGAAATAGAAGGCAGTTCCTCAAGGGATGTAACTCCGAATACTCTTAAAAATTCTTCGGTGGTTCCAAATAGCATTGGCCTTCCGGGCGCATCCATCCTTCCCACCTCTTCCACGAGTTCAAAATCAACCAGCTTTGATACCGCATGATCCGAGGAAACACCTCTTATCTTTTCTATCTCAGCCTTGGTAACCGGCTGCTTATATGCGATTATGGAGAGGGTTTCAAGTACGGTATCGGTCAGGACATATTTTCTCGGCTGCTTTGCAATGCGTATGAGGTATTCGTAAACCTCCTTGGCACTGCACATCTGATATGCATCCTCTATCCTCATCACACGAAAACCTCTGCCATCAGCTTCATATTCCGCTGCAAGGTCATCACAGATTTTAATAACATCCTCTTTTGATATCTCAAGTGCCTCGGCAATCCTGTCTATTCCCACGGATTTGCCCATGGCAAAAAGGATACCCTCTACAGCTTTTTTAAACTGTGTATTGTTTTCTGACATTTTTACTCCGATCACCCTGCGTAGCACAGGGATTCCATTGTAATATCTCCGAAAGGTTCTTCCTGGGCGGCGGTTATATCTCCCACCTTCATAAGTTCAAGTATCGCAAGGAAGGTAACCACTACCTCTGTCCTGCTCTTTGCACTTTCAAGCAGTGCTTTAAAGGAAAAATTCTTAGTATGCCTTGCAAAATCCGAAAGCCAGGTCATCTTCTCCTCTAAAGAGACTTCTTCTTTTTTAATCGAACCGAATCTGCTTCGGATCGGATCGACCCTTCCTTTTTGTCTTGCTATTACTTCCCCGAAGATCCTGTTTAAAGACGTAAGTGTGATCCCCGAAACAAGCTCCTCAAGGTCTATCGGCTGTTCATAGGATCTTACTTCGTCCGGAATGGTCGGCTCTTTAAATACGACGTGGTCCGCATCCATCTGCCTGTCTCTTAAGTCATCGGCAAACTTCTTGTACATCTTGTATTCAAGAAGCTGCTGAACAAGAGCTGCTCTCGGGTCTTCTTCCTCCTCTTCATTTTCCTCTTTGGGCTTTTTGGGAAGAAGCATCTTGGCCTTTATGGCAAGAAGGGTGGATGCCATAACAAGAAATTCGCTCATAATATCCAGATCGGCCTTTTTCATTTCGTCAATATATTCCATATACTGATCCGTGATAACTGCGATCGGAATGTCGTAGATATTAACTTTATTTTTTTCAATAAGGTGTAAAAGCAGATCAAGAGGGCCTTCAAAGACCTCAAGATGATAACTTGGTTTGCTTTCAAAAACCGCTGATATATCAGACATGTTTACTCTCTTTCAGTTTTCCCTGTTGAACCGTATCCGCCTTCTCCCCTTTCGGTATCGGAAAGCGTATCTGTTTCTTTAAACGAAACCTCTTCAAAAGCCTGGATGATAAGCTGTGCTATCCTTTGGCCCGGCACAACCGTTCGCTCTTTATCGCTGTCATTGTGAAGTGCTACCTTTATCTCGCCCCTGTAGTCACTGTCAATAACTCCGACGCAATTGGCGGGACGAAGCCCTTCCTTTGCGGAAAGTCCGCTCCTTGCATATATTCCGCCAAAATATCCGGTAGGGATCGCGGCCGCAAGTCCCGTTCCTATAAGTTTTGTTTCACCCGGAGCTATATTAAGCTCTGAGCTTATATCCGCGCAAAGATCGTAGCCCGCAGCAAAAGCACTGCCTCTTGTAGGAAGCATGGCAGTTTCGGTTAATTTTTTAATTTCAATTATCATATTCAGCCTTTTTATTTCTGTGCATCAGTTCGTACATGCCATCCTTTGCCTTAAGTCCTTCAAAAAGCACCTTGTTAACGGCATTTATTATCGGAAGCTCTACCTTATACTTTTCTCCGAGTGCCTTGGCAGCTTTTGCGGAATACACTCCTTCAACCACCATGGCTACCTTTTCCATGGCTTCTTCATAGGTGTAACCCTGTCCTATAAGTTCTCCTGCCCTGTGATTTCTTGAATGTACGGAAGAACAGGTTACTATAAGATCTCCGATACCCGAAAGTCCCGCAAGTGTCTCGGGATTGGCTCCCATAGCCAGTGCAAGCTCAGATATTTCTTTAATTCCCCTTGTCATAAGGGCAGCTCTTGTATTATCACCGGCCCCGAGTCCGTCACTCATTCCTGCTGCAAGAGCAATAACATTTTTAAGAGACCCTCCGAGCTCTATCCCCTGAACATCATCACTGGTATATACCCTGAAATAATCGTTCATGAATAATTCCTGGATGAAAAGAGCCAGCTTTTTATCGGCTGCTCCGGCTACTATGGCTGTAGGTATCTTTCTTATGACTTCCTCAGCATGGGTAGGGCCGGAAAGTACACCCACATTGGCATTTGGTATTTCTTCCTGTATGATCTCGCACTGTGTCATAAGGGTGGATTCTTCTATTCCCTTTGATACCGTAACTATCATATCCCCATTTTCTATGAAAGGAGCTACATTTTTGGCTGTGGATCTTGTGGCTACCGAAGGAACTGCAAAAACCAAAAGATCTCTTCCCTTTGAGGCCTCTCCTATATCGGTCGTGACCGAAATCTTCTCGGAAAGCTTCTGTCCCGGAAGATTAGGACATTCATGATTATTTTTTATTGCATCGGCTTCCTTTTCAAGATAAGCCCACAGTGTAACATTATGTCCGTTATCGGACAATGTAGATGCCAGAGCACATCCCCATGTTCCTGCTCCTATAACCGCAACATTTGCCATATATACCTCCTTTTATTCCTCACCCTTTTCCTTATGATGAAAAGAAAACCTGTTTTCCTCTCCATGAATAAGTCTTACTATATTTGATCTGTGTTTCCAATACGCCATAACTGTAAGTATTGCCAAAATAATATAAGCCTCGGGCAGATCTGCGGGATTAAAATGCAGCCATCCCATCTGTCCCATTATTATCGCCGAGACAAGAACCGATACAATACCGGTAAGTGACGCTACGGAAATATATCTTGTAATAAAAGCCGCTCCCATGAAAACAATGAAAGCCGGGATGAAGCACTCCGGAAAACACATAAGGAGAATACCTACAGTACAGGCAATGCCCTTTCCTCCCTGAAACTTCATGATGGCAGGATAATTATGTCCGAGAACCGCTCCGGCTCCCGCATACAAAAGGAGCAGATGAATGTGATCTCCCGTTTTTTCACGAAAAAGGAAAAACACGATAATTCCGGCAACTATTACCTTCATGCAGTCGCAAAAAAGAGTAAGAAATCCATATCCGTTACCGAGTACACGAAGAGTGTTGGTTGAGCCTATGTTTCCGCTGCCCTCTTTTCTAAGATCGACATGATTGATAAGTCCGAATATATATCCGAATGTGATCATCCCCAAACAATAACCTATAAGAAGTGCGATCACCCTCATTAATACAGTCATCAGTTTTCGTCCTTTCTCTCCCTTACTATGAAGCGAAGTGAAGTTCCATCAAATCCAAATGCATCTCTTAATCTGTTCTCAAGATATCTGACATAAGAAAAATGCATGAGCTTCTTGTCATTTACAAAAATAACAAAGGTAGGAGGTGAAACACCCACCTGTGTAACGTAAAATATCTTAAGCCTCTTTCCCTTATCCGTGGGCGGCTGCTGCATGGCAACAGCTTCTGTTATGATCTCGTTTAAAACACCCGTGGCAATACGAAGTGTTGAAGAATCAAGTACAAGATCAATGGTATCGTAGATCTTTTGTATCCTCTGTCCCGTCTTTGCAGAAATGAAAAGTATTGTTGCATAGGACATAAAGGAAAGAGTCGATCTGATATCATTTGTATATTCTTTGACGGATTTATTATCCTTTGCAATAGCATCCCATTTATTTACTGCTATTATTATACCCTTTCCTCTGTCATGAGCAATACCGGCTATCTTTGCATCCTGCTCGGTAACACCCTCGGTAGCGTCGATAAGAAGGATCACTATATCGGCCTTCTCCACCGCCGCAACAGCTCTTATTATACTGTATCTTTCAATATCTTCTTTTATTTTTGATTTTCTGCGAAGTCCCGCCGTATCAACGAAGATATATTCTTTTCCGTGATTCTTAACCCTTGAATCTATTGCGTCTCTTGTAGTTCCCGCTATATCGGAAACTATGGATCTTTCCTGTCCGCAAAGTTTATTTACAAGGGAAGACTTGCCTACGTTAGGCTTCCCGACTATTGCGATACGCGGCGTATCGTCTTCTTCGTCTCCCTCTCCGGCATCCGGAAAATGCGCAACCACCGCATCAAGCATATCACCAAGTCCCGTCTGCTGGGCAGAAGAGATGGGAAAAGGCTCGCCGAGTCCCAGATTATAAAATTCATATACATCAGCCATCTGTTTTTCGACCGAATCAACCTTGTTTACCACAAGTACCACCGGCTTTTTGGCACGCCGAAGCATATCCGCCACCGAATGATCCGAGTCCACAAGCCCTGTCTTAACATCCACAAGGAAAATAATGACGTCAGCCGTATCTATCGCTATCTGTGCCTGATCCCTCATCTGAGAAAGTATGATATCGGACGAATCCGGTTCTATTCCTCCCGTATCCGTGAGGGTGAAATTATAGGAAAGCCATGAGACATCAGCATATATCCTGTCTCTGGTGACTCCCGGCGTATCCTTAACTATTGCTATCCTCTCCTTTGCAAGTGCATTAAAGAGAGTAGATTTTCCTACATTTGGCCTTCCGACTATGGCCACCATCGGTTTTGACATAATATCACCTATCCTGAATATGAAAATGCGTTTTTGTGCAGTCTTATCTCATTTTTTTCGATCGCCACCACATCAAACCTTACGGGAGTTGAGTCCGGTAATCTTTTGCGCATCAGATAATAACCCGCACTTTTGCATATCTTATGTATCTTTTGTTTTGTTAACGCCTCCTCCGGCAGACCGCTGCCTTCGGAAGTCCTGTATTTTACTTCGGCAAAAACAAGGTAGCCCTCATCTTCCGCCACTATATCGATCTCTCCGAATTTCGTGTAAAAATTCGTTTCGAGAATATTATAGCCCTGTTGTTTCAGATAATCGGCCGCTGCTTTTTCCTTCTCGCTGCCGATGCTCCGCGTAGACGCCAACTCTCATCCTCCCTTAAAAATCATTAATGCGGTCTCCAAGTTTGGCCTTTACCTTATCCATACTGTCGACAAAGACGAGGATCTGAGCCACAACCTCGTAAAGCTCGGGAGGAATGGCATCTCCTATCTCAAGCTTTGATAAAGTCTCCGCGAGTGCACTGTCCTTATAAAACGGAACATCCGCAGCCTTTGCCTCTTCTATTATCTTTTCAGCCACATGGCCTTTGCCCGAAGCCAGTATCTTCGGAGCCTCGTCCCCCGGGTTATATGCCAGGGCGACGGCTGTCTTTTCTTTACTTTCACTACCTGCCATAATTTAAGCCCTTACATCAAAAGAATATCTTTGCATACCTGCGCTGCCACGTGCAGGCGAATCCTGCTTTAAAAAGTCCTCCACAAAATCCACCTTATGACCGCTGTTTTCAACCGATATATTACAGTTGTAGCCAAGATCGGTCAGCTTTTTTTCCAGTATTCCTATATTGTTGGCTATAAGCTCATAGGAAGCATCGTCTTCCATGAAAAACTGTGTATCCACAGCCTTTCCCTTCATCTTGACCGCAATATCGGTAGAACCGAGATGCTCCATGTCAAAATGTAAAAAGGCACTCAGTTCATCACTGTCCCCTTTGTTTTGCTTTTTATTTTTATAAACGTAAAGATCACCGGTCGCATTCTGCCCGGAAAGTTTAAGCGGTATCTGTATATAAGTATACATCTGATTGACCTGATGAATAAAGTCTATATTATCATCGATACTGCTTGCCGCCGTCTGAATGTTTTGTGCTATGGAAGGATATTCCTTTGCGTTCTGGGCAATCCTTTGCATATCCGTTTCTATTTTCTTATAAAGCTCGTCTATCTTGCCTTTTTCTTTGATATCCTTGGGCTCTAAGGTGTACTTTTCGGAAAATGCGGCGTTTAAAAGTTCCTTCAGCTGACCTTCTTTTAAAAGATCAGCAAGCTTAAGCCCCGATTTATCGGACGAGGTATGATCTTTTATTGCAAGAAGAACGTTCTTTATATCCGCCTCCATAGAAAGTTCTCCGCTTTCATCAAATAAAGAAGGATATTTTGCCGCAAATTCAGGATCCTCTTTAAGAGAAGCACTAAGCTTTACGATCTCGCTCTGCTCCATTGCATTTCCGATCGTTCCCCTCGGATAATCGGATCTGTCAGGTATCTGCGTCATTGTTTCACCGGCGGCTTTGTCCGATATAACGGCTGTTTCTTTTCCTAAAGTCATCTGCTGCTCAGAGGGCATCTCACCTTTTGCAGAAGCCTGCATGAGCATATCTTTTTGACCTTCACCGGCTGCGCTATCCGCAGTGGCACTTTTAAACTCCTTTAT
>JAILKW010000237.1 GCA_024693455.1 Lachnospiraceae bacterium | reverse complement strand
TCAGAGGAAGTTGTGGCGGAGTGGGCGAAAGAATTTGATGATCCGGAACATAAAATAAACCCTGCTGGACATGTTGTGTATGTGGAAAGCCATGGCGGTAATAGGAGTAAAGCTTCATTTGATTCGTATTGCATTAATCAGTTACATTTACAGAAAATCGGGAACAAGAAACAAGAAGAAAAGGTGCCGGAGGAAAAGACACCAGAACAGATCAGGCAGGAAGAAGAATTCAAAAAATGGTGGGACAGCTTCGATTGAAGAACAGAGAAAGGCGTGAAAGATGTATAAGTTTCGTTCAGAAGACGCGGTAAGATTTGCCGCGGAACAAGGCATCTCTGCTAGAAAGCGAGGAGATGAGCTGATATTTTACGAATGTCCTTATTGCCATGGCAATCATCACGATCAACAAACATTTAGTATCAATCTTGTAACAGGACAATTCGACTGCAAGAGAGCCAGCTGCGGAGCGCACGGCAATATGACCACGCTGGCAAAGGACTTCAATTTCAGCCTCGGCAAAGATGCTGATGTGTATTATCAGATTAAGCAGAAACAGTTTACAGAATTTAAGAGACCTGCTCACGCGGTCGATTCATCCGCGGAGGCTATCGCATATTTTAGCAAACGCGGAATTGATGCGGAGACGGTCAGAAGGTACAAGATCACAACCAAGAAGGATGCGCCAAACATCATTGTATTCTCATTTTATTCCGCAGATGGTGAAAAGATTGAGTTTTTGAAATACAGAAAGACGGACTTCGACAAGTCAAAGGATAAGAATAAGGAATGGTGCGAGCGCAATTGCAAGCCTATTCTGTATGGAATGGAATGTTGTACGGCTGAAAGTAAGAGACTTTACATTACAGAGGGTCAGATTGATTCGCTGTCGCTTGCAAGCGTTGGTATAAAGAATGCGGTATCAGTTCCAACAGGAGCAAAAGGCTTCACCTGGATCCCATATTGCTGGGACTGGATACATGAGAATTTTACAGAAATAGTTGTATTTGGCGATTGTGAGAATGGTGAAATCAGCTTGCTTGCAGAAATAAGCAAGAGATTTGCGGCGCTGAAAGTGTATTACATCGAGCAAAAGGATTATAACGGCTGCAAGGATGCGAATGAGATTCTACAGAAGTACGGCAGAGATTATTTAAAGGACATTGCAAATAAGGCGGTTATCATCCCAAATAAAGCGCTCATCCCTGCGGAACTTGTTGAAGATGATACAGAAGAACTAAAGCGCTTTAAAACGCATATAAACGCTATTGACCGCTTATGTGGCGGAATCGTCTGCGGCGGTCTTACGATCATCACAGGCAAAGCAGGCGAGGGCAAGAGTACGCTAGCAAGCCAGATGTTAGCGTTTGCGATTGAACAAGGTTTCAAATGTATGGCTTATAGCGGAGAGTTGCGAAATGCCGATTTTATGAAGTGGTTATATTTTCAGCTTGCAGGGAGCGCGAATGTGACAGCGGAAGATGAGAACAAAGAGCATCATATCAAAGATGAAGCAAAAGCGGCGATGCGCACGTGGATAAAAGGAAAACTATGGATATATGATGTTGATAAGGTCTTATATGCTGATGATAGCGAGTTTGAATCATTGCTGAAAACTGTTGAACAGGCGATTCTGCAATATGATTGCAAGGTCATTTTGCTCGATAATCTGATGACCGCTCTCGACCTGGTTGTGTCGGAGCTGACCGGTGCGAACAAGTACGAGCTGCAAGGCGCGTTTGTCAGAAAGTTAGCTCTGCTTGCGAAGGTGCATAAGGTTGCAATTATACTTGTTGCCCACAAGCGCAAGAACAACTTTGATATAAACGAAAATGATGAGATAGCTGGTTCATCAGAAATTGCGAACTATGCGCAGATGATTATTTCATATGGCAAATACACGAGCAACGATATTAAGAAAGATGAAGCATTAACAGATGACATGCGTAAATTGTCGGTATCCAAACAGCGCATCAATGGCAAAACAATATATGATGTCAATTTAAGATTCGAGGAATCGACAAAGCGCATATATGGACTAGATGATAAGATTCCAAAGTATGAATTTGGATGGTGCATAAATGAGGATGAAAACAAGGATGATGGCTTTGTTCCTGTCCAGAACGTTCTCGAAGATATGCCATTCGATTAACAGAAAGAGGTGATTTGATTGACAGAAAACCGCAAGAAATGGCTTGCAGAATATCGCAAGCAGATGTTAGAGAAGTATCAGAGGTTTCCGCTGACCGCACAGGATTGGTCGGAAATACTGGATAAGGGCAGAGAAGTGTGTGACAGAGCGAACCAGGACGAGGAAACAACGCAGATATTGGTATTAATCAACAAGGAAATTAAGGGATATGAGATGTATCATCGCGCAAAGAATGAATTAGATGAGTTTTTCGGAAAGTGAGGTGGAAAGATGATAAAAAAGCTATGTGATTTATGCGGTAAGGATATGCAGTCAGACAAGAATTTAGGAGAGAGCGGAGATTACGTTTTCAACATAACACACTACGGAACATCGATGGATATATGTGTAGAGTGCAGAAGGGCGC
>JAILKW010000070.1 GCA_024693455.1 Lachnospiraceae bacterium | reverse complement strand
ATATCGCTGACAGGATACCGCCGTTTACATACATAAAATCCTCCACCATCTGAAAGCCGAGCGCCACGAAGGAGCAGCACATGATGGAATTAAAGATCGTATCTTTAGCGGCAAGCTTTTTATTGATGATAAATTCCCTGGTAATAAAGAATTTTACGATCTCCTCGGGGATCGCTGCCGTTATAAAACCTTCCCAGAACAGGGAGAGAAAAGACGGCCCTCCCCTGACAGCCATGAGGGCATCGATGTTATCCTCAAAATTATCGCCGGTGCTTTCCATAAACACTGCATAAACAGTATCAAATCCGAGCTTACGGATCATCATTGCGATCTCAAGCCCGGCGCAAAAGACCGACGAAACAGCACATCCCCACACTCCCCATAAAAGCATCCATAAAATGCTGTTTTTGGGAAAGGGATCCTTTTTCTTTAGCTTTATCAGCCAGATCAGTATTGAGGCGGAAACCGCCAGCGATAAAAAATAGCAGATTATTATCATGATCGTCCCCCCGGATTTAGGTATATTTTAACAAACACGGTTCAAAAAAAGCGTGCCAACAGCGAAATGTCATTGACAAATCAACATTGGCACACTTTTGTTTTATGGTTTTCTATATAATGATATTGAGGCTTTTTTACAGATATAAAAATACGGAGAATTTTGATGATCCTGCTTAAAAACGGGAGTGAAGCATTTCCCGAGATCATAAGGTGCATAAGGAATTCAAAGACGGAAATCCTTATAAATATGTTCCTCTGGCGTGACGATTCAGTGGGAAACCTCATTGCCTCCGAGCTTTACAGAGCTGCCGAAAGAGGCGTTAAGATACGCATCAGAAAGGATCATTACGGGGTTTTAAGTGAATACGGCGAAGAGGACCGGAGTTCATTTTTTGTGCATTCACTTACGCCAAAGGAAAATCTCGAATCCTTTATCTTCCGGTTCATTTACGAGCCTGATATCCTCTTTAAGAAAAAGAGATTATCCGACGGCAGACTCTTAAAAAAAATGCTGTATCATCCCAATATAAAGATAATAGTCGGTGACTTTGCCGATCATTCAAAATTCTTTATTTTTGACCGTAAAATTATTATTTTCGGCGGCGTAAACATTGAAGACAGACACTTCCTTCACGACCGCCGCGGCCGGAACTGGCGCGATTTTATGGTAAGGATAGATGATTCCCTTAAGGTTGCGGGCTTCCTGAAAAAAAGAAGAGGCATCAGATCCGAAAATGCGGAGATGTTTTCCATGAATATAAAGCTTCACGGACGCCGTTTTGAACTTAAGGATACCCTGCTTGGGATAATCAACAGCTCCGAAAAAGAGCTTACGATAATAATGGCATATTTCACTCCCCTGCCCGAATTCCTTGAAGCCATAAAAAAAGCAGTTTTACGAGGGGTGAGTGTGCGGATCTGCCTTCCGCAAAACTCCAACATCCTTAAGGCTTCCGATATAAAAACAGCCTCAATCCTGTTAAAATACAGCAAACTCGGGGATATAAAGATATATCTTGCGCCGGATATGATACACGCCAAGATTATAATGAATGAAAAGGAACTGACTATGGGTTCCTGCAACCTGACAGCAAGATCCCTTGACTGGCTGGGAGAGCTTAACCTTTTTACACCAAATGAAGACAATGAGTTCTGCAGGGAAGTAAGGAAGGCGGCTGAGGAAATAATAACCGGCTCAAAGCCCGTCCCTCCCCACACTCCTCTGCTTTATGATCCACTGCTTGCCGTGCTTGAAGCCGGCATGATCTGAAGAACCGTTACAAGACTACTCTCCCCAGTAATCGATGGACTCCTGGGTTCGCCCGGAGATACCAAACAACTTATACATAAAGTCTTCTTTCTCTCCAAACATTTCAGCTACAATAATGGTATTTCCTTCTTTGTAATAAAACAGATGATTATGATTAACAAACAGAGATCTGAAATCCGTGTCTATTTCATATTTTGCAGCAAGATCGATCCCCAGCTCCGGATTATCCTGTAAATCCCGTGCTCTGTCGGTTATCTTTTTTATCGCCGACTTTGCAAGATCCTCTCCATACTGTTCTGAAAGATATAACTTAAGTGCTTTCAACTTTCTGCGTACAATCTGTGAGTATTCCAACTTGTACTTCGTTCTATAATCCAAGCTCCCTCTCCAGATCATCTGCAGAAACAGTTCCTTCTTCTCTTACGGACACCTTTGCTTCCGCTAATTTTGTCATCAGTTGCAAGAGTGCTTTTTGTTTATCAAGTTCATCCAGTTCTGCCATGTCCACCAAAGCACATGTACCATGACCATTCCTGGTAAAATATACTCTGTTACCATAGGTAACTTCATTTACTATACTTGTATAATTCTTTAATGCTGAAACAGGTTTTATATTCGGCATAAGTCCACCTTCCTTCCTTGCTATATGAAAAATCATACCACGTCAAGACTATTCTGCCAATAATTTTCCCATATATTTGCCACCATATTTACCCCTGTTTTCACCTCTTTTCACCTCTGCTTTTCATCTTTGCTGCAAGTATCGAAAAGGCTATAGTAGCCGGGATCAGCAAAAAAAGCCCCCATTCTCCGATAAAGAAGCCCGCAAGTCCTCCCAATGCCGGGCCGCACATCACTATGGCGATATTCTTTGCAAGGTTTCGCGCATAGCCCTTCGGATCCTCCTTCCAGGAGCCCTGGGGTCGAAAGGGCCAGACAAGAGTACGCAGGATATCCGGATCTAAGGACATAAGGCCGCAGAAGACCCAGCTTACCGCCGCAAAGACCATCATTATTATCGATACTGCCTTAACCCCGTCCATATATCACCTGATGGTCAGTTTGTCCGTAATGCCGTCGCCTGACATTATGATGGAATTTCCATCATCAACCACCGAGATAAGATACGGAAACTCCGGTTCACTCGGCTTATAGGCTTTATAGCTGCTCGGTCCTATCCACTCTATTACATACTCCTGTTTTTTAGGCTCCGAATCCGAACCGAAACTGTTTGTATACCAGAGCATATATGTCCCTTGCGTTATAGTATTCATTTTGGGTTCCGGCAAGCTTCCAGGTGAGGCTTTTTGATACTGCCGCCCCAAGTGCCGTTAACAGGTTTTTATAGTGTGTCATAGTTTTCTTCCTCTTCGAAAAATCATGACTTCTTGCGCGATAAATCGGAATTTCACGCAAGAATCAATGGGTTTATGAACAGTTACGGTGTTTTATTTTA
>JAILKW010000008.1 GCA_024693455.1 Lachnospiraceae bacterium | reverse complement strand
GTCAAATAATTGACCTTCTTAATAATGCAAAAGGCGACCGACTTATGCCGGCCGCCTTTTTCTTATTCTTCTTCTATATCACTTTCGTCGTCTGACTCTTCACTTTCCTCATCATACTCTTCATCATAGTCTTCGTCGTATTCTTCGTCGTAGTCTTCATCACTGTCTTCCATAAGTGTAACCGTAACCTTACAGGTATAAGTCTTATTTCCGACTTTGGCTGTAACAGTAGCTGTAGAAGTGGTCTCTCCCTCCTTTGTTCCATAAGCATCAACCACGCCCTTTGCTGAAACACCTACAACCTCTTCATCCGAGCTGCTCCATTCAACCGTACCGGGTGCTCCGATAACCTTAAGCTTTGTATCATCACCCTCTTCAAGGGTCAGGCTTGTCTGGGAAAGATAAGCGCTTACACTTACGTTACATTTGATCGATTTTCCATCAACCTTAGCCGTAATAACGCATTTACCCTCGGTAATGCCCTTAATCTCACCTTTCTTGCTTACTGAAGCCACCTTCTTATCTGATGTACTCCATTTAATCTTTGATTTAGCCTTGGCTCCCTTGATCTTAAGAACCTTCTTTTCTCCGGCCTTGATAGAAACGCTATTGTTTGCAAACTTGGCTGCCGCCATAACCTTTCCTGCAGGTGTGATAGCAGAAGCCGCAGGTACAGATGTAAATACCATAGCAACCGCTAAAGCTATAGCTCCTATTCTTCTTTTAATCATTGTCTTGTCCTCCTATTTTAAATAATACTAACTGAACTTCAAGTCTGTTGCCTTACTCACATAGGCATATTTTATAAAAAGATTTTATATCAGAAAGCATTTTCCGTCAAGTTGTATACACAAGCTATATATCTCAGCCAAAGCTGACGTAAATCCCTCGCCAAGTCTTTTACAAACGAGACTTGAATGACTAAGATGAAAAATGAGCCTCTACCGTAATCTCTCCGTTTGCATTTTTCTTACCTTTTACCTTTATAACTCCGCTCCCGTCTTCCAGGCGATATTCTTCGGTTACCAACATATTAGTTCCGGCTTTTTCAAGCATTTTATTAAAATCTCCCATAATTCCGGGCAAAATCGTGTTAAATATTCTAAGGCCTTCCGACTTTCCGAATTTCTCCTGTAATTCCTTTAATAATTCCGGCATAAATCACCTCTCGTAAAAACTCACCCGCGTTTCATAACCTCCGTGTAATGTTCGAAAAAGGACCCTGAGAACCAGGATCCTTTTTTCATCATTTCCGAACCGCATACAGGTATGAATACTTCATGTGCGGGTACATTTGCAACTGAGAACGAGTTACGTAAATGTATGACGATATGAACCATGAAACCATGCCAAAACATCATACCCTGAAACTCTTTTTCTCTTCCCAAATTCAATGCAGTCAGTCTTGTCACCGTTTCTTTTCAAAAAATATATCACAGCATAACCACATTGACAATCGAACACACATCGAACAAATTCTTAAATTTTTTTGATTTTTAAGAAAAATTTAAAAATTATGAGTTCGGGATTTCAAGAACAGCTCCTCTGTTTCCGCTGGTTACAAGAGCCTGATATCTCTTAAGATATCCGGTTGTAACCTTAGGCTCTCTTGGCTGCCACTTTGCCTTCCTTGCTTCAAGTTCCTCATCGGAAACCTTAAGGTTAAGTGAAAGTCCCGGTATATCAATAGAGATAATATCTCCCTCTTCAACCAGAGCAATAGGACCGCACACTGCGGCTTCAGGAGAAACATGTCCTATAGATGCACCTCTTGAAGCTCCGGAAAATCTGCCGTCTGTAATAAGCGCAACCGTACTTCCGAGCCCCATTCCGGCAATTGCAGAGGTGGGATTAAGCATCTCACGCATTCCCGGTCCGCCCTTGGGACCTTCGTATCTGATAACAACAACATCGCCCTCAACGATCTTACCGCCCTTTATAGCAGCGATCGCATCCTCTTCGCAATCAAATACACGTGCAGGGCCTTCATGTACAAGCATTTCGGGAGCTACCGCAGAACGCTTAACCACAGATCCGTCAGGTGCAAGATTTCCTTTAAGAACAGCAAGTCCTCCCGTTTTTGAGTAGGGATTGTCAACCGGACGTATAACCTCAGGATTTAAATTAACCGCATTCTTTATATTTTCTCCGACTGTTTTACCTGTAACAGTCATACAATCGGTATGTAAAAGTCCGATATCAGCGAGTTCCTTCATCACTGCATAAACACCGCCTGCCTCATTAAGATCTTCCATATAAGTGGGGCCTGCAGGTGCAAGATGGCAAAGGTTGGGAGTTTTTTCGCTTATCGGATTAGCATAGGCAATATCAAAATCAAAACCTATCTCATGTGCAATAGCAGGCAGATGCAGCATGGAATTGGTTGAGCATCCGAGTGCCATATCTACAGTAAGTGCATTTTCGATAGCATCCTTTGTCATAATATCTCTTGGACGAATGTTTTTCTCAAGCATGTCCATAACCGCATATCCGGCACGTTTTGCAAGACGTATACGCTCAGAATAAACCGCCGGTATCGTTCCGTTACCGCGAAGACCCATTCCGAGAACTTCTGTAAGGCAGTTCATGGAGTTTGCTGTGTACATTCCGGAGCATGAACCACAGGTAGGACATACCTTGTTTTCGTATTCCTCAACTTCTTCTATTGTCATCTTTCCGGCTGCATGAGCTCCGACAGCTTCGAACATGGAGGAAAGAGATCTCTTTTTTCCTCCGATATGTCCGGCAAGCATAGGACCACCGGAAACAAAAACTGTAGGCACATTGATCCTGGCAGCAGCCATAAGAAGACCCGGTACATTTTTATCACAGTTGGGAACCATAACCAAAGCATCAAACTGATGAGCTATCGCCATACACTCAGTTGAATCCGCGATCAGATCCCTGGTAACAAGTGAATATTTCATTCCGATATGTCCCATCGCAATTCCGTCACAAACGGCAATTGCCGGGAATACAACAGGTGTACCGCCTGCTTCGGCAACTCCGAGTTTAACTGCATCTACTATCTTATCAATATTCATATGTCCCGGAACTATCTCATTATATGAAGATACGATCCCGACCATGGGCTTTCTTATCTCCTCCGGTGTATAGCCGAGGGCATTTAAAAGACTTCTTGCCGGCGCCTGCTGCATACCCTGCTTCATGTTGTCACTTTGCATTTTATTCCTCCTATCACTAAAAACCTGATTCCCTTTCATATACCTTGCATACTAACAGGAAACCTTTATCAACTTATATTCTGTCACAAACCGCATCTCCCATTCCGGAGGTACCAACCTGTGTTATTCCCGTCAAATCACCTGACTGAGGGAGAATATCTCCCGTCCTGATCCCATCATCAAGGAGTGCTCTTACCGCATCTTCTATAGCATCAGCCTCCTTATCAAGATCAAATGAAAATCTGAGCATCATAGCCGCCGAAAGAATTGTTGCCAAAGGATTGGCAATACCCTGTCCGGCTATATCCGGAGCAGATCCGCCGCTAGGCTCATAAAGTCCGAACTTTGACTCATTAAGTGATGCGGAAGCAAGCATACCTATTGATCCCGTAACCATGGATGCCTCATCCGAAAGAATATCTCCGAACATATTCTCGGTAAGTATAACATCGAATTGGGCAGGATCTTTTACAAGCTGCATAGCAGCATTATCCACAAGCATATGTGAAAGCTCAACCTCAGGATAATCCTTTGCCACCTCCTCTGTTATCTTTCTCCAAAGTCTTGACGAATCCAATACATTTGCTTTATCAACAGAGGTAACTTTTTTACGACGTTTTAATGCCACATCAAAAGCCCTTTTTGCTATACGTCTGATTTCGGTCTCATTATAGCTTAAAGTATCCACTGCTGTCATCAGACCGTCAACTTCCTTTGTATATCTGTCCCCGAAATAAAGGCCTCCGGTAAGTTCCCTCATGATCAGCATATCAAAGCCTTCCTTTGCAACCTCACTCCTAAGAGGGCAGGCCTCGGCAAGCTGTGGATAAAGATAAGCGGGACGAAGATTTGCAAACAATCCAAGTTCCTTTCTTATCTTAAGCAATCCGGCTTCAGGTCTTTTTTCAGGTGGAAGCTTATACCATGGACTGGTTGATGTATTTCCTCCGATAGATCCCATAAGCACAGCATCCTGTGCTTTGGCGGTATCAATAGCTTCCTGTGTTAGCGGTTCGCCGCAGGCATCGATCGAGCATCCTCCCATAAGAATGTCTGTACGAACAAATTCATGTCCGTAAACCTGACCTACCTTAAGAAGAACCTTCCATGCCTCATCCGTGATCTCCGGTCCGATCCCGTCTCCTGCGATAACACCGATATTAAACTTCATTTTCCTCATCTCCCTTGTATACGTTAACATTTCTGACTGCATATCCCAATCTAAACATATCCTTGGTACTCATTCTGTAGAACTCTTTTATTATTCGTCCGACTACAGTACCGATATGTTCATCCGGCAAATTCATAAAAAACACAAGCTGCTGTGTATTCGAATAACGAATGGTCATATCCACATTTCTGACAGTGGAGCTGATAGCCTGCTTTAAGCTTTCCATCGCGGCTGCTCTTTCCGTTACCGCATCGGAAATATTATCATTTTCTTCAAGTGAAAATAAAACTAACTGAACAAATCTTACATCTTCAAACGACATGCTTCGGATCATATCATAAGTCTGTTGGAACTGTGCATACTCATGACTGAACGAAGCGTAATGATTTTCTTTATGTTCGAGAATGGCCGAAAGATTATCCAGATCCCTCTCCAAAGGATTACCGGTTTGTTCGGGTACTGCTTCTTTAAATATTCTATAGCCGTCTCCGCCTTCCTGTTTCATGAGTAAAAGCGATTTTTCTGCAGCACCCAGCAAACGATAAAAATAATAACCGTTAAAACGGGAATATGCAGCACCTATGGATACGGTAAGTGAAGTCAGCTCCGGTATCTCACTGAGCTTTATACCTATGTCTTTAATAAGCCTTGAGAGCCTTGCCTGAACTTCAAAAAGTGACGATACATCTGCCATATATCCAAGGAACTCGTCACCCTCTACCCTCGCTACGATAAGATAATGCTCTTTTGCGATAAGTGTCTCGGCAATAGCTGCAAGTGCGTAATCACCGACCAAAAAACCGTGCTTTTGATTAACGACCCTAAGTCCGTCCACATCCAAAAGAAACAGACATCCGTTATGCTTTTGGGCAAGATCGTCCGAAATCTCACTTATAACCCGATTCATGGTAACTTCATCGGAAAGTGATTCCATAAGATATCTTTCGGAATAATCATCCGCAAGAGAATCCAAAAGCATCTCATTAATTCGAAGCAAGCCTTCCACTTCTCCCTCGACAGACCCGGAGCGTCTGTTGGTCCTCATAGCTTCAACTGTAATATTGTCCCTTATCTTATCGTTTTCAAGAAGACTTATCATCGCATCCGCTATTACCGGATCAAACTGCGTTCCTTTACATGCTTCGATTTCTTTTGCGATATTATCCTTTTTAAAATGATGGCGGTATACGCGATTGGAATTCATTGCATCATAACTGTCCGCTACCGCTATGATACGAGCAATTTCAGGTATCTCCTCACCCTTAAGTCCTTCCGGATAGCCTGTCCCGTCATATCTTTCATGATGATAATGAGCACCGATCTCAATATCAGGAAAAGCCTTAATATCCCTAAGGATCTTGGCTCCTATAACCGGATGCTGCTTTACCAGTTCAAACTCCTCTTTTGTAAGTCTTCCCGGTTTATGTAAAACACTGTCAGGAATACCTATTTTCCCGATATCATGAAGCAAAGCTATAAAATAAATATTCCTTGCTTCATCTTCATTTTTCCCGAGTTCACGAGCCAATAATCTTGAATACTCAGCTACTCTTGCGGAATGTCCCTCTGTATACTCGTCCTTGGCATCAATAGTTCTGGCTACCGTGGAAATAGTCTGCATGACAAGATCCTGCATCTGACCGGCATTCTTATTCAGTAATTCAAGATTGGCATTATAACGTGAGGCAATGTACAATATAATCCCTATAAAAGGAACCATTACAATGCTGATAAAAAGTATTGTAATTATCATCGGAACGTCACTTCTGGTCGAAATGAAAATCGTTCCACCTATATAGATCAAGACAAGCACCACGCTTAGAACAAGTAAAAGTTTTATATTTTTTTGTTCATCCTTTTTCTGTTTCATCTACCGCTTCCTCTTGTCCGTTATCAGATTCATTTGGTTTTATACCACGTTTCTCTTCCAACCAACATATGAAATGATTTTGATAAAAATAATCTATAATAGCAACAGCGGGAATGGCAAGCAAAATTCCGATAACGCCAAATATCCTGCCTCCCACAACAATTCCGACCAATATCCAAAGCCCCGATATCCCGAGTGAATCTCCAAACAGTTTGGGCTTGATCACATATGCATCAGCGGTCTGAAGAATAATAGTTAAAATGATAAACCAAAGTGCGTACCAGGGATTAATGATAAGTAAGATAAATCCTCCGATAACTGCTCCGATTATAGGTCCGAAGGTAGGCGCAAGATTTGTAACTCCGACCACAAAAGAAATAATAACTGCATAAGGCAGTCCGAGTATAAACATTACAAATCCGTTTACCAAACCTATAATAAGACCGTCCAAAAGATCACAGGCAATATACCTTATAAGTATACTGTCGCATTTATACCAAAAACCTTTTACGGAATCATATGTCTTCTCCGGAAGAATGGCTCTCATGATCCTCTTAAAACCGCGTTTAAGTTTCTTTGCATCTATCAAAAAATATATTGCGAGAATAGCCGCCAAAACAATATTTACGGCACCTTTTCCAAAATTCACCGAATGCTCAACAATACCCGAAACACTCTCGGGAAGAACCGTAACTATATTTTTAATGGAATCGGTTATCGACTGCAATATCCCGCTTAAATTAAAGTCAAATTTCTGACTCCAGTTGTAAAAATCCGAAAGAGATTCCTCAGTAGAAGAAATATACGTCGGAAGATTGTTAACAAGCATCACAACAGAATCCACTACCTGAGGGATCAATGCAACAAGAAGGACAGCGATAAAAACGATCACCAAAATAAAGGAAAATACTATTGCCAAAAGACTCTTTATCGGTTTATCTCCCAGTTTTGAAAAAACGGTGTTTTCAAAAAATTTCACAAGCGGAGACATGATATACGCAAATACCAGGCCAAGCAACACAGGTGATATATAGGAAAAAATCGTAGATATGACACCTGCAAACCAACCGATATTGGATATCAGTTCGTAAAAAACTATGGCTATACATAAAGCGAAAGCGTTTGAAAACCAACGTTGTTTAAGTAGTTTTTTATGCTTCATATGGTTAACTTCCTTTATCTTTGGTATTTATACCTCATTCCCGGTGTAATAAGCGCCGTAGCAATATTGATACCGTGATCCGAGCATCTTTCCAGATCCGTTACAATATCCGTATAAACAACACCGGTCATGGGATCACATTTACCCTTCATAAGACGTCTTACATGATTTGTCGTAATCTCATCCTGATAATTATCTACCTTCTCTTCCAGCTCCTGGGCATGCGGTAACAAAGAAAAATCTTCATTTTCAAAAACCGCAATGGAAGCATCAATTGATTCGAGAGTGGCCTGACCCATTTCCTTAAGCTCTTTACGCGCACTCTTCGTAAGTATTTCCTTACCTGAACCTATCTTTTGCTTATATTCCACGATATTTTCTGCATGATCGCTTATCCTTTCAAAGTTGGAAACAACGAGTGTCAGCTTTGAAACACGGAATTTATCGATCTCGGAAAGCTCCTGTGAACGAAGTTCCACAAGTTTATCAGTGATCTCATGTGAAAGATAATCGACAATGCTCTCTGTACTGAACACCTTATCCTCAAGTTCATGATCTTTTGAAAAGAAACTTTCAAGTGAATCTGCAAGATTGTTCCTTGCCATTTTTCCCATTCTCGTCACTTCAAGCATTGCCTGACGAAGAGCAACTGCGGGAAGTGTATGACTCGGATCCACCATATAAAGGAGTTTCTTTCCTTCACGCTCCCTGTTCTCTTCCGGAAGTATGGGAATAATACGTTCGGTAAGTTTAACCAGGGGCGTGAAAAACGGCATTGTTACAAGTACGGCCGTTATAGCGAAAATTGTATGTGTATTCGCTATCTGTCTTCCTATGTTATCCGGAGATATAGACTGTATAAGATCAAGTATCCCGGGGAAGATCCCTATTAATATACTAAGAAAAACCGCTCTGAAGAGATTAAATTCAAGATTCAAAAGTGCGGTTCGCTTTCCGTTTCTGTTAGTGGTAAGTGACGCCAGAATATTTGGTGTAACAGAACCAATCGCTGCTCCTATAACAAGATATACAGCTGTTTTATAATCTAAAAGTCCCTGGATCGCAAATGCCTGGAAAATAACCGTAGCTGATGAACTGCTTTGCAATAATGCAGTAAAAAGCACACCGAATATAACTGCCAAAAACGGATTGGACAATTTTGATATGAAACTTATAAACCACGGAGAATCGGCAAGAGGAAGAATAGCCTCTTTTATCATTCCGACTCCGACAAAAAGCATGCCAAATCCCAAAATAATAGTTCCCGCATATTTTATCGTGGGCTTTTTTAGGAAAAGATACATTATACAGCCTGCGAACAGCAAAAACGGTGCAAAAGCCGTAAGATCAAAAGCTGTTACCTGTGCAGTTACCGTTGTACCGATATTGGCACCCAAAATAACGCCAAGTGCTTCCGTCAACTGCATGATACCCGAATTTACAAATCCTATAACCATCATATCAGTGGCCGAAGAGCTTTGAATAAGCAGTGTGACCAGTACTCCCAAAAGAACAGACTTAAATCTGTTGGAAGTAACACTCTCCAGGATTTCCCTCATCTTGTCTCCTGCCACATTCTGAAGGCCACTCGACATAAGCGTCATCCCGTATAAAAACAAACCTACTCCGCCTACGAGCGCAAACAAATTATCAAGATCCATTTCTCCTCCATTACATCCTTCATCAAATTCAAGTCCTGTCTCATCTTCATCAAGCTAAAACGTCCACCATCGCCCTGTCTTCAAGTCTCGCTCTTACCCCGCCTACGCTTTGCTTAAAGGCGGGCCATGTTGTCTGATATATGTACAAAAGGGCATAGTCTCCGACTGTGTTAAATTATATCTAATTATCCTTTCAAACTCAACTTCTTTTCAACATATAACCTTTTAAGGTCTCGTCCGTCAGGCTTGTCGAAGGAGCCGTGTCTGCCTTGCATACATATTTGCTGCCAAAAGCCGTACAATCTTTGCTCCGTACCGGTTCTTCTTGATTTACCGTAATTCATCCTGTATAATAACTTAAGCAGTGCCCTAATGTCTGCCGGAATGGAGATTAAATGAATTTCGCCGTTTTTAAAGACACACTGATTTCTTTATTGTCAACACATTTGGATCCGAATGTGACTATCACCCCCAAACATATCACAAAAAACAACAATAACAAAAGAGAAGCCATCGTGATCTCTATAAAAGATTCACCCATTGCACCTACCTTTTACCTGGATAATCTTTATAACGATTATTTACAGGGCAAGCCCCTTGACCTTATAGTAGAGTCCATAGAGACATTATATCAGAATGCTGATTTTTCAATTTCGGGTGAAATCGCGGATTTTACCGATTTTTCAAAATTCAAAAACCGCATCATCTACAGACTTATAAACAGGAAGAAAAACGAAAGTCTTCTCTCCGATGTCCCCCACTATATCTATCTGGATCTTGCCATAATCTTTTGCGCACTGGTGGAAACCAAAGATAATTCCCAGGCAAGCTTTATCATCCACTCCTCCCATTCAGACGCCTGGCAAGTAAGCAGATCCGATCTGCTTGAACTCGCAAAAGAAAATACTCCCCTTCTTCTTCCTCCCCAAATATGTCGGTTAGCCGATATGCTGAAAGAACTGCAGCCCGAAACTTCGGATATCGGAGAACTTATAAATGTCGATATGCAAGAGCCCGTATTCTATGTAATGACAAACAGTATGAAGATCAACGGGGCCTCTACCCTTCTTTATGAGAATGTCCTGCTTGAATTTGCCAATAAAATGGACACAGACTTTTATGTTCTTCCTTCCTCGGTGCATGAAACACTGCTCCTTCCGATAAGTGAAAAGTTTCCTTCGGAACAAATAAATGAGATAATCCGTGAAGGCAATGAATGTCTTATATCTCCCGAAGAATATCTATCGGATCACTATTATTACTTCGATCGAAAACAAAATATGCTTTCCTGCGGATAAAGAAAAAGGATGACAAATCCCGGCGCAATTACCGGAGTTTGTCATCCTGCTTTTTATCAGATTTTTTCTATGAAATACAATCTTGAAGTAAAGTCGGTATGTACACGTACATTGTCATCAAAACCGGTTCCGACAAACGCCTGTGAAAGTTGGACGCCGGCATACATAAGACTGTCTCCGTAAACCGTAACATCCTCTTTTTCCCCATCTATCCTGATCACTTTTGCGATCACGTTATGAACCAGCGAATCCTGCTTGACATGTACTGACGTTGCAGTATTTATAAGGCTTCCGAAGATCTTTACGTTGTGCTTAAGCGCCATATTTGTAAGTCTGTATTTAGCATCCTCTATAAGTCCCTTCGCCTTAAATGCTCCGCTCCTGTCGGCCGGTTTTACCTCCTTTACAAGATGAAGGCCTACTGCAAAATCCTTTTCGGGCGAGGCTATTTCCCACTGATATATATTGCCTTCTTTGAGTCTGTAAAACTGCCCTTTAAACATTTTCTTTCTGTATTTTTTGTAGAGAGCTATCTGGCCGGCAATTTCTTCAAGTTCATCCTTTGACATATCAAGAAGGTTGCATTCGTATCCCGGATTTCCGAAAAGCGCAACCGCATATCTTGTATGCAGCGGCTCCACACGAAGGGTCTGATGGTTGGGGCAGGCCGAGACATGTGAGGTATAGGTCTCCTGCGGATAACCGTAGGAATATCCGTTTTGGATATTGAGCCTGCATATGGCATCGGAATTATCCGATCCCCAGATCTGCGGGAAATATGAAAGTATTCCAAGATCAAATCTGCATCCGCCCGAAGCACAGCCCTCAAAAAGAATATCGGGAAAGGCCTCCGTTAATGCTTTCATCATTTTATAAAGTCCGAGAACGTACCTATGTCCGAGTTCGCCCTGCCTGTCCTTAGGAAGATATTTAGAATAATAATCCGAAAAGATCCTGTTCATATCCCATTTAACATAGGCTATATTGGCCGAAGCAAAAACCTTTGACATTGCGTCTATCATATAATCCGTAACCTCCGGATTGGACAGATCAAGAAGTCTTTGAAAGCGTCCCTCAGAGTGATCCATATCCGGTATACTTATTGCCCAATCCGGATGAGCCCTGTAAAGATCCGAGTCGACATTAATCATCTCCGGCTCAACCCATATACCAAAATCAAGTCCGAGGTCATTTATCTTTTTACAAAGACCGCCAAGACCGTTCGGTAATTTCTTTTCATTAACTGTCCAATCACCGAGAGAGCTGTGATCATCATCACGCTTACCAAACCATCCGTCGTCCATTACAAAAAGTTCTACTCCGACATCCCTGCCCTTTTTGGCTAAGGAGATCAGCTTACCTTCATCTATTTCAAAATAATTTGCTTCCCAACTGTTAAGAAGGACCGGTCTTTCCTTGTCCTTATACTTACCCCTTACTATATGCTCCCGTATAAAGGCATGCATATTTTTTGAGATTCCCGCATATCCGTCAGCGGCAAAAGTCATAACCGCCTCGGGCGCTTCGAAAACCTCGCCCTTTTTCAGTCTGTACTCAAATAAAGCCGGATTAATACCCGATACTATCCTTGTTTTTCCAAACCCGTTTACGGACACACTTGCATAATGATTTCCGCTGTAAACGAGATTGAAAGCAAATGCCTCTCCGTGGTATTCATTTGTCTCTTCACCGGAAACCATAAAAAACGGATTAGCCCTGTTCGAGGAAACACCCGCAACCGATGAAATTGACAACTCCCCGGCATTAAGCAGGGTTTCGGTCTTATTCATTTCATTGGTCCAATGTCCCGTAAATGTAGTGACCTTATATCCTTTTTCCATAAGATCAAGCTGCATCGACATCATACGACAAAGCCTGATATCCTCATCCGAACCGTTTACAAAATCACTGCTTCTTGTAATAACATTGCAATCCTCAAAAACGTTGTAATAAAGATGCATGATATGACCGTGATTTTTATCCTTAAGAGTCAGAGTAAGACTCATGACATCCTCAGTATCTCCATATGAAGAAGGCATGGTATCAAGTTCCCGTTTTCCTTCTCTGATACTGTAATCCTCATATACAAAATCAAGGGTAGTACTTCCGTCACCCGAAACCGCTTCAACAAAAGGTGTTCTGATATCTCCCTTTCCGTATGAAGAATACTCAAGCCGTAAGTCTTCCAAAAAAGTCTGGTCAAATTCCGGACTGTAAGCAATCGTATTTCCCGGTCCGAAAGAAACCCTTTCGGAAAGTCCGGCAGCATCTTCCGTATGTATTTTTCTTCCGTAATACAAATGCTCTATCTGACCTGAAGGCAAAACCTTCATAATGTAACTTGTCTTTTTCGTCTCCAGTATAAAAACCGGCCCCTTTTCTTTAATAACTTTTATCATATGTCCCTCTTTTCGTTAATTATGTTTTTTATTATTAAGTTCTGTTGATATCTCCTCCAGTTTCTCATCTGTAAGAATATACTTCTTTCTGAACCAGAAAAAGGCAAACAAGAGACATGCAATGGGAATAAGGCTCATTACCATACGTATACCTACTTTCGAAGCATCCGGTACTGCCAGAGACAGATCCATAGTCTCCTGTTCCTTGGAGGCTGCCTCATCAGAAAGTTTAAATATCTGAAGCGCTATAGCCGTAACCATTATCGCAATACCGCTTGCGAGTTTTACAACAAAGGTCTGCATCGAAAAAATAACGGATTCCTCACGATGACCGTTTTTAAGTTCCCCGTAATCAACGGTATTAGCCAAAAAGACCGTAACCACTACATTATTAATGCCGGCGACCGCCATAATTATAACTCCGGGTACAAGAAGCGGTGGAAGTATATTAACTCCCATGCTCGCCATGACAAGAAGAATAATGTAACCTGATATGGAGGCTATAAGACCTGCGGTAAATATCTGCATATTGTTCAGCTTTTTCCTGAGAAGAGGATAAAAAAACATCATTGCAAGTATCTGTACAGCACCGCCAACCATGTTAAATTTAGCATAGTTATCCGACCAGCTTACTCCTCCGAGATCGTACTTAAAGAAATAAATAAGCAGATTGGATGTAACATAAAGCGCGGTATTTACAAGTACTATCGTAACTACCACAGTCATAGCCTGATCGTTGGAAATCAATGCCTTAAACATTTCTCCCACAGTGGAGGTTTTAAGATCAACAGTGGATTTTTCTTTGATTGTAACACAGGTAATGATAATAAACACTATAAAAAGAATACATACTCCGACAGTGAAGTATTTAAAGCCTATGCGCTCGATCTCATATGCGTCCGCTCCGCTTCCTGCAAAAACTTTTCCGAGTTTTGTTACTATCATCACCGTAAAAATGGAAATAACGGCAGAACCGACACCCGCACAGGAACGGGCAAGGGCTGTAAGTCCTTCTCTTTCCTTTCCGCTTTTTGTAAAGGCCGGTATCATTGACCAGTAAGGTATATCCATCATGGTATATGTTACACCCCAAAGAATATAGGTTACTGCAGCATACACTATGATGCCACTCGTATCCTTAAGACTCGGAGGTGCTGAAAACATAAGGTACAAGAGTACGGAATTGGACAAAGTTCCTATAAGAAGCCAGGGTCTGAATTTTCCCCATTTCGTCTTTGTCTTGGCAACCACTATTCCCATTATCGGATCGTTAAAAGCATCAAACACCCGGGCTATCATGGATATTATTCCCATTACGATAGCACTTGCTCCCATGATATCCTGAAAATAGTAAAACACATATGAAGCCGAAAGCATGTAAACCATGTCTTTTCCGACAGCACCTATACCGTAAGCCGCCTTTTCCCGAAAAGTAAGTCCTTTTGTTTCTCCCATTTTATTTACCACCTCTCCTTACCATTGTAAGTTCAACAACCTTATACGCAACGTCATAAAGTCCTATCTCATTATTAACCTTAATGCTTTCACACATTTCAAAAAACAACGTCTCATTCGACCTAAAAATATCTATGATCCGGATCTTATCAGGAATAATCACGTATCTTAATACCAAAGATCAGTATGTCTACAAGTTGTTTTTGTGCCGATGTATAACTTATATTGTTGTTAAAAAGTCCGTCACTTGATAAAAACCTTTCAAGTGACGCCTCATATATCATTTCAAACACAGGATGATCGATCCTTCGAAACACTCCCTCTGCTATGCCACAGTCAAGTATGTCAAAGGTAGTATCCCATCCGCTTTTAAGATGCTTTGTTACCTTTTCATATAACTTTGGATGTTTATCCTTAAGAATATACATTTCCGAAAACTCAATACCGGAAAAAATCTCGGGCATCGTTGTAAGTATCCTTTTCATTTTTTCCGTAATATCAAGCGAAGAATCAGATACCACTTTGTTTTGGTCTTCTTTTACTCTTTCAAAAATATAATCCACCATCGCATCCATAAGCGAAACCTTATCGGAAAACACGGTATATATAGTCTTCTTACTCATTGAAAGCTCGCCTGCCACATCATCCATGGTAAACTTCAGACCTTTTTTCCTGCATGCGGCTATAGTACCCTCTATAATCTTTTCTCTTACTTCCCCGGACATATATCCTCCTTCGGAAACTAATTTTATTTCTTACAGTTTCCATTTTAAGACGTGGAAACTATCTTTGCAATTCGCAGTTTCCACAAATCCCGATATATTTTTTTGTATAAAAAGTCAGTAGGTGTTTTAAGCAAAAAAAAGAAGCGGATCTCTCCGCTTCCTTCTTATGCTACAGCAAATTTTTTTATTTTACCGGGGAAGGTTCCTACTTCCTCGCTCCTGCATACTACCTCAAGCTCTCTTTTAAGCCCGTATGTCATCACTCCAAGAAGTGATTTCGCATCTATATATACAACACCACTCTTCAGGTCAATGTCATAATCGTATGCAGATGCAATTTTTACAAATTCCTGCACATCCTTAGGAGTCATCAACTTGATCTTGCTTTTCATTTTCAACACCTCTCTTTACAAAAAAGCGCATATATAACCACAACATATATAAAACCCAACTTATGCGCGAAAGCAAAGCAAACCCAATAACCATGCTTTACTTTTGACCCATTATATCAAAAAAACATTTAGTGTCAACACTATATCTTGTAGTTAAACAAACCAAAAAACAATCACTATTTGTCAGAATTAACCAAATATAAAAAAGCAAAAAAATAAATGAAACTTTTTGTTTTACATACACATCATAAAAATGAGTATATCCTGTCGCAGAAAAATGTCCGATAACAGCGTTAAGCACCGTAAAACAAGCATTTCTGCCGGGTTTTTAACTCAGTCGGAGAAATCCCCCACCTCTAAGCGTTAGCGTAGGTGGGGGTTATGACAAACTATACTCAGTCGGGGTACAAGCTCCGACTGAGTTAAACGCTCCGCGAGGATGCGCACGGATTCGGACAGGAAT
>JAILKW010000004.1 GCA_024693455.1 Lachnospiraceae bacterium | reverse complement strand
TTAGCATCCTCAGATTTTACAACAATCGCTATCTGCATACCGATTGGAGATTGGTATACGTCTCCGCAATCGTATCTAACTTCATTATTGGTATCGCCTTCGTTATATGTTTCAATTTCCACATTTTCCAGATCACCCAATGCATAGATATCATCGCTAAGCCATATCGCATAAACGTCTCCATCCTCATTCGTTAATGGATTATAGGACACATGATTTCCGCCCGCCGTGCACTGTGCCGGCGATGTCAAAAGATCAATGCCTAAATCTTTTTGTGCATCCCCAAGAGTATCATATTTCGCCCAATCCTTTGATACATTTCTCAGCGCATTATTTTCTTCCATAGCAAGGTCTACCGACTCATTACCTGCAGAAAACTGATACATGATCTTGTCAATAATTGTACTTGCTGCAACACCCACCTGTGGTATTTGAAATATTCCCACTACCAATGCCAAAGACGCTGCTATTGCCAGCCCTCTTCTCATAGCCTTGCCTCCTCTAAATCTGCTTTTTCCGGCTCTTACAATCTTTAGTACCTCCACATCCATTTCAGGCGTAACTTTAAGCGAATCGTATGCTTTTTTTAATTCAGATTGCTTCATTCCATGCTCCTTTCGATTGAATCCACGGTCAGATTTAGTTTTAACATTTCCCGACCACGTTTTGCCCGCATTTTCACAGCGGAAGGCCTCAGATTTAAAATTTCTGCAATTTCCTTATAAGAATATCCCTCATAGTAATGAAGATAGATGACCGCCCGATACTTCACCGGAAGCCGTCGGACTTCCTCCAGAATTTCATTGTATCCAGATTCTGATACCGTACCGTATGTGCCGGACTCTATGAGTTCATTTCTTTCTCGAAACCATGTCGATGTGACATAATCTTTGGAGTCGTTGATTGCAACACGGATCAGCCAATGCTTCAGATGATCATCATCTACAAAAGACTTCCTTGTGTTATACAGCTTTAGAAACACATCCTGTAAAATATCCTTTGCATCATCCGGATTTCTGACATATGTGTAAGCGATCCGATAGACCATATCCTTATGGCGATGATAGGTTTGCAGAAAGTACTGCTCGTCTTTATTCTGCATCTGCTTTTTGCCTCCTTTCACCATGAATACGATTTAGCATCTCCAAAAGTCACATTTTTCAAAAAAATAAAGTGATCCAAAGACCACTTTATCCTATCAAATCCATTATGTAATTGCTACCAGCGTTTATTCCATTATTTTGTATTCTCACGCAACTCTTCCACATCCGGAAACTTATGATAATCTGTTCCCAGGCTGTATCCACCGTCCTCATCCCAAACGACTGTGATATAGTCTGCCAGGAGTCCATCCTTGATCTTCTCCTGTGCATAACCTTGTTTTTCGATCTGCTTAGTAATGTCAATCTTGTGGTCCCGCAGATACAACCATATCCTGCCATCTTCGTCTTTCTCAACTTCGGGATCGTTTAGCAGCCTCTCTTCCACTTCTTCCAGTGTTTCCCACTGTTCCTTACCATCATCTCCTATTGATACGCCCCCTGTCCCTCTGACGCTTCCATCGGGATACGTGATCTCAAACTGCCCCTCACTGATCTCTTCGATAGACACCTCTGTCATATCTCCATGAAGCCAGACATTTACCTTATGCCTGATCCCGCCAATATTTGCCGCATATGCGCTGATACTGCATAATAATACAAGCGCAAAAGAAGCAAATGTAGTTGCCAACATTCTTACTGTTCTCTTATGTTTCATCGTCCGTTCCTCCACATAGTTAAGTACATCCATTTGCCCGGAAGGGCGGATCATAGACATTGCTTTTTTATATCTTTCTTGTTCAGTCATTGTTCCATCCCTCCTTCAGCGATTCCTTTAAAAGCTCTCTGCCACGGTGCAGCTGGCTTTTCACAGTCCCTTCGCTGCAGTTTAGGCATTTCGATATTTCACGAACCGAATAGTCCTCGTAATAAAATAAATGGATGATCAGACGGCATTTATCCGGAAGACACATCACTTCCCGCAGAAGATCACTCTCTTCGGGCGGAGCTGTCGCCAACGCCCATGCATAATCGTCTTCCATGCTTTCCCTGTTTCGTCTCCAAAATGCCCGGCACACATTCCTGGCCTTATTTACCGCAGTTCTAAGAAGCCATGCCTTCAGATGCTCCTCGCTGTCAAACTCCTTATGACTCCGGTAGTATGCCAAAAACGTGTCCTGACATACATCCTCTGCATCCTGCCGGTTCTTACATATAGCGTATGCCGCCCGAAAAGTATTCAATTCGTATTTTTCTACCGCTTCTTCTAAAGTAAATCGCATAGTAATCTTTCCTTTTTGAAAGGTCCTTTCACTATAGATACACCTCACCGGGCGAAAAGGTTTAAACGATATGAAAAAAAATGATTATTTGATAAAAGGCACCGGATACAATCGCTCAACCGGTATCTTTTCTATACTGAAAATCATCTATTTGTTCCCTTACATATTTTACCAACAATTCCTCAAGTGATTCCGTCTCGTATAACTCATAAAAAGCATCGTCAAATTCATCAAGCACATCCCAATTACTTTCATCATCTGTGTACTTCTCAAGGAATTTAAGATCATTTAACTCGATTTTATTATCCCTTATAAACCTCTTTAAAAGTTCTATGTGACCCACCGCTCCAATTTCTTTAAGCGCGCCCAATAGAAATGGTGCAGTTTCTCTGCTGGAATTATCGAAATACTGAAGCAGGCCTCCATTGTTTACTTCCATATCGTAGCTACTTATAATAAAAAACGTTCTCTTCGCCTTGTTCAAATGCTGTAATATCCAGTCATTTTTTCTTCTCCGGGTTTCCGAGTCTATCCGCTTATCTATAAGTTCTCGGAGATCAGCGTCTTCCAACTCAAGAAGCTCATTTCCCGGCATTTTCAAAATACGATTAGCCTCTGCAAAATCATCACCAAACTCTTTTATCTTTGAAATCAAACCCATCTTGCTTTACTGACTCCTTCCCATCAATGTACTCACTCTTCAATCAAGATACTCCGGCCGCATCAAGCTCCCCTCATCAAAAGTGTACTCCGGTGTACGAAAAGGATATGTCACTTCATCTTCATAGTACCAGGGATCTTCCCCATGCAGATTATTCTTTAGCACATGGAACTGCTGCGCAGGCATATAACCCTGCGCCAGTAGAAAAGCTTTCTTCCCATCCCGCACGCAGGTGTCTACCACCATGACTACATGTCCCGGCGAGCCGCCTTTTATAAAGATATCACCTATCTTAATATCCGAAAGGTCTATTGACTTTGATTCCTGCTCAAGCGACAGGGTACTTGCGTAGTTAAACACCGTCTCCAGATACCCCTCAAATGCCTCATCTGAATCCAATGCGCTGCCGCCATTCGTCCAGCTTACATTATTGCCATTAACCAAGATACGCTTTCCACTCTTGTAATTTAACCAATCGCATAAGAATCCGCTTACAAAATGAAATGCGATTTGATCCTCCTTCCCGGATGCCCTCATATATTCCGCATACATCCGTATAACAGAATCAGCGCATTGCTGCAAATCCTTATCTCCCAAATGCATATCAAATACGCACACCGCAGAGCTGATGCCTTTTTTGCGACCGTCATACAAAAGCACCGGGCTTCCATCAGGCATTAGAGGATAACACCTCAGAAATTGTCCCAAACTACCCTCGTCTTCTGCTGTTCGTTTAAATCCTTTAGGCACTTTTATACGGCTTCCTATCGTCGTTCCTTCAGCATCAATCAAAGAAATATCACTTTCTTTTTGTGTCTGCTCCTCTGCATTATTTGATGTGTCTATTTCTGATTCCTCATCAGTTGTATTCATCTCTTCTATCTTCCCCTGTATGGCCTCATTCTGTTCTTTTTCCACAGTTTGCCGCCATATTATATTTACTGAAGCCACAGTGATTATGGCTATCGCAAACAGAAAAAGCTTTCTTATTATTC
>JAILKW010000296.1 GCA_024693455.1 Lachnospiraceae bacterium | reverse complement strand
CCCAAGGAACTTCTTGATGCCGGACGTATAGACGGAGCTACCGAGTACGGTATTTGTCTTAAGATCATGCTTCCCATAACAAAGCCGGCTTTCGCTTCCATGGCTATCCTTTCATCAATGGGTGCTTGGAACAACCTTCTTTGGCCGATGCTTGTTTACAGAAGTGCAGAGAAGTTTACACTTCCTATCGGTCTTAATACACTTCTTACACCATACGGAAACAACTACGATGTTCTTATTGCAGGATCAATGTTCTCTATCCTTCCTGTACTTGTTGTTTTCCTTGCGTTCCAGAAATACTTTATCGACGGTATGACAGCAGGAGCTGTTAAGGGTTAAAAGGTGATTAATGAATACAGAACATACATATAATAAGCCGTGGATTCTTCAAAGGGCTGATCCTTATGTATATCGTCATACGGACGGAAGCTATTATTTTACAGCTTCCGTTCCGGCATATGATGGGATAGTTTTAAGAAGATCAGATACACTTTTCGGCCTCGCTGAGGCTGAGGAGGTTGAGGTATGGCATAAGCATGACAAAGGCATTATGAGTATACATATCTGGGCACCGGAGCTTCATTATCTTGACGGTAAATGGTATATCTATTTTGCCGGCGGAGATGTTGATGATATTTGGGCCATCAGACCTTATATTCTTGAATGCGCCGATGCTGATCCCATGACAGGTACATGGAAAGAAATCGGTAAGATGAAGCGCCATCCCGATGATGAATTCTCATTCGAAGCATTTTCTCTCGATGCTACGGTTTTTGAAAACAAAGGAGAGCATTATTATGTTTGGGCTGAAAAAGTAGGCGTTGGAAAGATGGTTTCGAATCTTTACATAGCCAAAATGAAGAGCCCTGTTGAACTTGATTCTGTTCAGGTTCTTCTCACTACACCGGATTACGACTGGGAAAGAGGAGATTTTTGGGTCAATGAAGGCCCTGCGGTAATTCACCATGGAGGTAAGATTTTCCTTACATTCTCCGCAAGTGATACCGGCCCGTCTTATTGTATGGGAATGCTTTCCATAGATGAAGACGGAGATATGCTTGATCCCGCACAGTGGAAAAAGGAAAGATATCCGGTTCTTCAGACAGATGAATCTATGGGTATATACGGACCCGGACATAATAGTTTCACAAAGGATGAGGAAGGCAATGATATCTGTGTATATCATGCCCGTACCGAGAGTAAGATAGAGGGAGATCCTCTTTATAATCCCAATCGTCATGCTCATTTGATGAAGGTTAAATGGGATGAAAACGGGAAACCTGTTTTTTCTTATAAGGATTAATAATGAAAAGATTAAATCTTATGGACCTCAAAGGGATCCGTATATCGGATCCCTTTTGGGATAAATATACAAAACTTGTCACAAAAGAAGTCATTCCATATCAGTGGAATGCGATTAATGACAATATAGAAGATGCAGAGAAAAGTCACTGCATCGAGAATTACAAGATCGCCGCAAAAAGAACAAGCGGCGAATTTTACGGATTTGTGTTTCAAGATACCGACCTGACCAAGTGGCTTGAAGCAGTTGCTTTTTCATTGTCATATGAGCCCAATGAAGAACTTGAAAAGCAGGCTGATTGGGCGATCGATCTTATAGCTGATGCACAGCAGGACGATGGATATCTTGATACATATTTTATTATCAAGGAGCCGGATGCTAAGTTCTGTAATCTCAAAGAAGGACATGAACTGTATAGTGCAGGTCATATGATAGAGGCTGCAGTTGCTTACTATAAAGTTACGGGGAAGGAAAAGTTCCTTAATGTAGCAAAGAAAAATGCAGATCTCCTTGTTAAGGTATTTAATGAAGAAAGATACAAAACCGCCGTACCCGGTCATGAAGAGATAGAGTTAGCCCTTTACAAACTTTATGAGGTTACGGGAAATCGCGATTATCTTGAACTGGCAAAGGCCTTTGTTGACAGACGAGGGGTAGAACCTAATTATCTGGCCTTGGAACATAAAAATGAAGATTATGTAGACATTTTTAAGGATCCCAATCCGTACAATCCCTTATATTCACAGTCACACATGCCCGTTCGGGAGCAAAATAGTGCGGAAGGACATGCGGTCAGAGCAGTGTATCTTTATTCGGCTATGGCAGACATAGCATATGAATATGACGATAAAGAGCTTTTTACCGCTTGTGAAAAGCTCTATGACAATATAGTTGAAAAGCGTATGTTTATTACAGGAGGAATCGGATCATCCGGCGCTTATGAGAGATTTACCGTAGATTACGATCTTCCCAATAATGCAGCATATGCTGAATCCTGCGCGTCTATCGGACTTGCGTTTTTCTGCAGAAGAATGCTTTCTATCACAAGAGACGAAAAATATGCCGATACTATGGAGCGCGCTTTGTATAACACCGTTCTGGCAGGAATAGCTATGGACGGCAAGAGCTTTTTCTATGTCAATCCTCTGGAGGTGTGGCCTGATAATCTTATCTCCCATACTTCCCTTTCGCATGTTCGGCCGGTACGCCAAAAGTGGTTTGGGTGTGCCTGCTGCCCTCCTAACATCGCGCGGACACTCGCATCTTTGGGAGAGTATGTTGCTATGGTTTCGGAAACTGCCCTTTTCCTGAACCTCTATGTTTCATCTGAGCTCTCGCTTGAGTGGAATGGCATACCTCTGTCGGTCAATATCGACTCCAAGATGCCGGGTGTCGGCGATGTTACTATTAAAATAAAGGCAGAGAAAGAAGTAAGCGGAGATATATGGCTTAGAATTCCTGCCTATGCCAAGGCGCCGGTTCTTTATGTAAATAATATCGAAACCGCGATTTTGCCTGATAAAGGATATACCAAAGTTCACATTGAAAATGAAAAGGACGTTGAGATCGGATTTAGATTTGAAATGCAGCCTCATTTTGTTTTTGCAAATACCAATGTTCGCGAAGACGAGGGTAAGGCATGTATAGTCATGGGCCCTTTGGTGTATTGCATGGAAGAAGTTGATAACGGCAAGAATCTTGCCGGAGTTTATTTGGATACAGAAGCTCCTATCAATGTAAGTTTCGAAGAGGATCTTTTGGGCGGGACAACGGTGCTTTACGCATCAGGTGAGAGATATGAACTCATGGATAAAGAAGGACCGCTTTATTTCATGCAAAAGCCAAAAAGGACGAAAGACACTTTTAAATTTATTCCGTATTGTTATTGGGATAACAGAGAGACAGGAGAGATGAGCGTATGGCTAAAAACACTTTAAAAAAATATCTGGCAGGAGGACTTGTTATGGCTATGACTGTATCGTCGTTAACGGGCTGCATGGCTACTGATACGGATCCTAATGAGGTTGCCAAAGCTGATATCAAAATCGGTAATTATAAAAACGATCTGATGCTTCATGATCCCCAGCTTTTCCTTGCTGAGGACGGAAGCGAATACTATATGTACGGAAGTCATACTACCGGAGCAAAAGGCAGTGATCTTGCTCTGCAGGATTGGGAACAGATGTATAAAGAGCCCTGCAGACCTTCCACCAAGATGTTTACCGGATTGTTTGACGGACTTAAAGGTGCTACGATGCCCGAGGCATTTAAGTTTACAGGAAGAAATGAAAGCAATCAGTTCTCTGTATGGGCACCAAGTGTAATTTACAATCGCAAGATGAGCAAGTATCTTATGTATTTCTGCACATCTGCAACTTACATAAAGAGTAGTCTTTGCCTTGCATCATCCGATGATCCTGCAGGACCATGGAAGTTTGAAAAGGTTCTTCTTTCATCGGGATTTACTTATCAGACAGTTGAAGATTCCAATTTCCCCGAGATCATGGGAAGTAAGAAAGCGGTTAAGGATTATCTTTTGGCCGGACAATACAATAATCAGCTTTGGCCCAACTGTATAGATCCTCAGACTTTCTACGATAAAGACGGAAAGATGTGGATGGTATACGGATCATGGTCAGGCGGAATATTCCTGCTGGAGATCGATCCTGAAACAGGTGATATCATTCATCCAAAGAGTGATCCCGAGAATCAGGTTGATAAGTATTTCGGAAGAAGACTTCTCGGAGGCGGACATCACGCAATGGAAGGACCTTTTATTGAGTACTGCGAAGAGACGGGATATTATTATCTGTTCCTTTCCTTCGGAGGACTGGCAAGAGACGGAGGATATCAGATCAGAATGCTTCGCTCCGAAAATGTTGAAGGACCTTATGTTGATGCTCTCGGAGAGACTCCCGACAATACGGACAGCTATGGCGCACATGGTGTAAAGATGATAGGTAACTATACTTTCCCCAGTATAGAGATGGCTTACAAGGCACCCGGCGGACAGTCTACATTCTATGGCTCCGACGGTAAACTCTACATTGTATATCATCAAAGATTTGACAAAACACAGGAAGATCATGAGCCCAGGGTCCACAGACTTTTTGCAACAAAGGACGGCTGGCTTACAATGGCTCCTTTCCAGACAAGCGGTGAGGAGGTCATAAAAGAAGGCGGATATACAAATAAAGATATCTGCGGAACCTATTTTATGCTTAATCATGGTCTTAAGATCAATGCGGATGTGATCAAACCCAAGCAGACCAAGTATAAGACAGACGGAACTATTTCCGGAGATTATACAGGAAAGTTTGAAGTAGAAGAAGGAACTAACTTTATTACTCTTACCATAAAAGATCACAAGTATGAGGGGGTTATCTTTGATATGGTTGATGAGGCAGGCAATAATGTTCGCTGCATCAGCGCAGTCGGTGATAACAATACTACCTTCTGGGGAGTTCACTATATGGTAGCTGAGGAAGAAAGTAAGAAATAAGAAGTTTTATAAAAGGAGGAGAAAATGGCAAAATTAGTTATTAATGCTGATGACAAAAAGGCAGTGATTTCACCTGAAATTTACGGACATTTCTCAGAGCATTTGGGCAGATGCATTTATGAGGGATTATATGTGGGTGAGAATTCAGATATTCCCAATGTTAACGGAATGAGAACTGATGTTGTTGAGGCACTGAAGGATATGCAGATTCCTTTGCTTCGTTGGCCCGGCGGCTGCTTCGCTGACGAGTATCACTGGAAAGACGGCATAGGTGACAAGGCTAAGCGTAAAAAGATGATCAATACCCATTGGGGCGGTGTTGTTGAGGACAATAGCTTCGGAACACATGAGTTCTTTGAACTTTGCAGACAGCTTGGATGCAAAACATATGTAAACGGTAATGTGGGAAGCGGATCTGTTCAGGAGATGAGCGAATGGGTTGAGTACATGACATTTAACGGTGTATCTCCGATGAGTGATCTTCGTAAGGCCAACGGCCATGAGGAGCCTTGGACCATCGATTACTTTGGTGTTGGAAACGAGAACTGGGGTTGCGGCGGAAATATGACTCCCGAGCATTATGCCAATGAGTACAGACGTTATCAGACCTACGTTCGTCAGTATGATCCCGAGAAGCCCATCAAGAAGGTATGCGGCGGAGCCAATGTAGATGATTATCATTGGACGGAAGGTGTTATGAAGACCTGCTTTGATCATGTTCCCGAGCAGTTCCATGGATTTATGGATCTTCTTTCACTTCATTACTATGTACATCCCGAAGGATGGGAGATCAAGGGAAGTGCTACAGACTTTGATGATGAAGTTTGGTATAAGACCCTTGCAAAGGCTATCCATATGGATGAGCTTCTTGAAAGACACAGTGCTATTATGGATCAGTACGATCCTGAGAAGAAGGTTGGAATTTCAGTTGATGAGTGGGGTAACTGGTTCACTGTTGAACCCGGAACCAATCCCGGATTCCTTTATCAGCAGAATACAGTACGTGATGCGCTTGTTGCAGGTATTACTCTTGATATCTTCAATAAGAGAGCAGACCGTGTAAGACTTGCCTGCCTTGCACAGATGGTTAACGTACTTCAGGCTGTAATCCTTACAGACGGAGAGAAGATGATCAAGACTCCTACATATCATGTTATGCGTATGTATCGTCATCATCAGGGTGCTAACCTTATTTATAGTGCGCTTGCAGATGTGAATGAGACAGGAAAGGGCGAGTGGAATGTACCTAAGGTTCACGAGTCTGTTTCCGAAAAGGACGGAATCATTACAGCTACGATCAATAACCTTACTGTTGATGAGACTATTGATCTGGATATCATTCTCGCCGGCAAGAGAGATCTTGAGGTTGTAGAGGCTTCTATCGTTACAGAAGAGATGCATGCATACAATACTTTTGAAGAGCCTGAGAAGGTTATAGAGAAGAAGTTTGAAGGATGCAGCAAGGCTGAGGACGGACTTAAGGTAACACTTCCTCCTGCATCAGTTGTAATGTTGAGATTTAAATAAAACCAGATAAGCCGGTAATAAATACCGGAAGAATTAAACATTTTACCCTCGCCTTTTGGGCGGGGGTATTTTTATGGAAATAAAAAAGGCCTGCTATTTGGCAAGCCTTTCTGTAATATTATTATAAGATTATCAGATCTTAGGAAGTTTTGCTATGGATTCAGCAATAACTTCATCTGTGGGAATATCATCCGACATCTCTCCGTCATGGAATTTTTCGTAAGCAACCATATCAAAATATCCTGTTCCCGTAAGACCGAAGAGGATGGTTTTTTCTTCGCCGGTTTCTTTGCATTTAAGAGCTTCATCGATAGCTGCGCGTATAGCATGTGAACTTTCGGGAGCAGGTAAAATACCTTCGACTCTTGCGAATTGCTCTGCAGCTTCAAAAACAGATGTCTGCTCAACACTGCGTGCTTCCATTAAACCGTCATGATAAAGCTGTGAAAGAGTACTGCTCATTCCGTGGAAACGAAGTCCTCCTGCATGGTTGGGAGAAGGCATGAAATCACTTCCGAGTGTGTACATCTTGGCAAGAGGACAGATCTTACCTGTATCACAGAAGTCATATGCGAAAGTTCCTCTTGTAAAGCTGGGACATGATGCGGGTTCTATTGCGATAAACTGATAATCGGCTTCACCGCGAAGTTTTTCTCCCATGAAAGGAGAGATAAGTCCTCCGAGATTAGATCCGCCGCCGGCGCAGCCGATGATAACATCGGGTTTGATTCCGTATTTGTCCATTGCAATCTTGGTTTCAAGACCGATTACGGACTGATGAAGGAGAACCTGATTTAAAACACTTCCCAAAACATATCTGTAGCTTGGATCACGGCCTGCTACTTCAACCGCTTCGGATATGGCACATCCAAGACTTCCGCCGGTTCCGGGATGCTCAGCCAGAATCTTACGGCCTACTTCCGTTGTATCGGAAGGTGAGGGAACAACAGATGCGCCGTAGGTTCTCATAACTTCACGACGGAAAGGTTTTTGTTCATAAGAAACCTTTACCATATATACTTTACAATCAAGATCAAGGTATGAACAAGCCATTGAAAGAGCTGTTCCCCACTGGCCTGCACCGGTTTCGGTGGTAACACCCTTAAGGCCCTGTTTCTTTGCATAATATGCCTGAGCTATGGCGGAATTTAATTTATGACTTCCGCTGGTGTTATTTCCTTCGAATTTATAGTATATCTTGGCGGGAGTTTGAAGTTTTTCCTCGAGGCAGTATGCACGAACGAGAGGAGAGGGACGATACATCTTATAAAAGTTTCGGATCTCTTCCGGAATATCGATGTATGCATTGTCGTTGTCAAGCTCCTGTGCTACAAGTTCCTCACAGAAGACATGTGAGAGTTCTTCTGCTGTAAGGGGCTCGTGAGTAGCCGGATTAAGAAGCGGAGCAGGTTTGTTTTTCATATCTGCTCTTACGTTATACCATGCTTTAGGCATTTCACTTTCTTCAAGATAAATTTTGTAAGGAATTGTTTTTTCGGACATAATGACCTCCTTTGTTTTATATAGGGACAAATAAAAAAACCCGTCCCAAACAGTAGTGTCTGCTGGGACAGGTAAAATTCAAATACCTGCGGTGCCACCCGGCTTGGTACATTTCGTACCCTCTTAGCGCGTACCAACATACGCCGGAATTTGTTAACGAAGATCCTTACTCCGTCTCCCATACTCTGCAAATGCATTTCAGGTTGCCCTCGGAAGTCCATTCAAAAACAACACTTTTACTGCAATTCCACCATCTGCAGCTCTCTGAAAAAAGGAGGTTGTGATCTACTTACTCTTCCTCATCGGTTTTAGGAATAGTAGCATATAAGCCATGGTCTTGTCAATAAGCCGGGTTGATTTTTTCTCTTTATTTGGTATAGTGTTGTTATGAAAAGAAGGGTGAGAATAATGCCATAAAAAAGGCAAAAAGCCGGATGGATGCTATGAAAAAGCTTATCGAATTTGAAGAAGAAAAAGAAGAGATAAAACAGCTTACGGAGTCCGTTAACAGACTTATTGAACGAGAAGAAAGTCTGCTTCGGGACATAGATGAATTGTCAGGTGACGGACAGGAGGCAGATCTTTTGCTCCTTAAAGTTAATATGCTTGCCAACGATTGTAAGAGGCTTGAGGAATCGCTTGATCCGGATACAGCATATATGTCAGCTGCTTTATTTACGGTTAAACAGCTCGGATCAAGGCTTGATAAGCTTAAAGATCTGCTTGCCGAGACATCGGATAAGCTTTCGGCTTCGGAATTGCTCGGTGACAAGGCTAAACAAACACAGTCACTCAAAGCTTTTATGGAGGCATTAAAAGAATAATATGAATAAAAAAAGAATATTTTTTCTACTGATACTTACTGTGATCCTCGGGATCCTTTGGGGCGGATCTGCATTATACAGTGACTTGGGTATTATTTATCTTGGTATCGGGGCCTGGAGGGTTTTGAATGTAGGGCTTGGAGCAGGATTTGTTGCAGCACTTATCGGAACCGGAGGAGTTACGGTATTTGAATTCGGAAAACAGCGAAAACTAAATGAGATAGAGGCAAAGAGGCAGGCAAGCATTGAGCAAAGCATGTCTGAAGGCGTCGAAAAAGAAGGATTTTTATCGGCTTCAAAACGTTTAAATGAAGCAACAATACGAGATGAACTTGCAGGAAGTTTAAACGAGGGGTGGACTCCTCTCAAAAAGGATATAGATGTGTTGATAGGACAATCCAATGAGATGGACAATTATCAGTATAAATTATCCGAACTTTTGAAAAAGAATGATGCCAAAAAGCTGGATGATGCAGCCGAAGTTCTTGATAAAGCGGAGCAGAGGATGCTGAAAAACATCAGAAACGTGCTTAATTATATCGAAGTGGGAGATCCCGCAAAAGTAAATGACAGGGATAAGGTATCGGAGACAATGACGGAGTGTCTTACAAAAAACGAAGACATACTTAATAATACAAAAGCGTTCATGTTTTCTCTTACCGATTATCTTAACAGTCAGGGAAATGATGACGGAAATGAAATGGAGATGCTGTTAAATTATAAGGATATTTTGATACAGAGCACGAAGAAATAGGAGGGTAATATGAAAACATTCAAAAAGCTGGCTGTTATAGCCATGTCTGCAGTATTCCTTTTTACCGGTTGCGGTGGAGACGTTATAACAACAAACAGCAATAGGGTGAATGCTCTTTCCGAAGAGGATGCAAAGGCCGAACTTGCCAGTTTATTAAAAAAGATTCCGGTAAATGAGGTTTCGGATCCTGTTATGGATATTTACTCTGAGGAGACCTCAGAAGCGGATGCGCTTGCAGATATAGACACCTTTCCCATGGTTTTGGAGGGAAAGGGAGATATTGATATTGAAATAGCCGCGCCTTCCGAACTAAGCGGAAATGCACCGGATGACTGGCTGATCGCGGTTGCACAAAAGTTTAACAAAGCCGAGTATGAGATAGACGGAGAGAGTGTTTCCGTAAGCATAAGAAAGATATCCTCCGGAGAGGTTGTTACGTATGTAAAAGCTGATGCTTATCATCCCGATATGTATATTCCCAGTAATTACGCGCTTGGTCTCATGCTTGAAGCCTCCGGAGTCAGCATTACCAAGATAGAAGACAGGATTGCGGGAAATACGGCCGGAATTCTTCTTAAAGATGATATTTATGAGACCGTTAAAGAAAAATACGGTGAGATAAACGTGGCAAACATTTTAACGGCCGCCAATAACGGAGATGTTACTTTTGCCTATACCAATCCGTATACTTCGGCTACGGGACTAAATATTCTGACAGCAATGCTTGCTTCCTTTGATGAGAAAGACCCGCTTTCCGCTACGGCAAGTCAGGCGCTTTTGGATTATCAGAAGAAAGCACCTCCGGTAGCTTATACAACCGGCGTTCTTAGAAATTCTGCCAAAAAAGGTATCATAAATGCCATGGTAATGGAGGAACAGGCTTATATCAATACGCCCGAACTTAAAGACTATCATTACACACCGGCAGGTATAAGACACGATCATCCCGTATATGTATTCGACTGGACAGGCAGTCAAAAGCAAAAAGCAGCTGAGATGTTTGTTAAGTTTTGCAAAAGCGAACCGGCTCAAAAACTTGCTACCGAAAAAGGATTTAATCTCCATGACGATTACGTGAGTGATGATCCCGGACTTACGGGAACACAGTATATTTCCGCACAGCAGCTTTGGAAGGAAAACAAAAACGGCGGTAAGCCCATAGTTGCAGTGTTTGTTGCGGATGTATCGGGCTCTATGGACGGGGAACCTCTTAATTCGCTGAAAGATTCCCTGGTTAAATCATCCATTTATATCGGACAGGAGCATTATATCGGTTTGGTAAGCTATTCTTCGGATGTCACTGTAAATCTTCCCATTGCCCAGTTTGATGCGGCGCAGCAGGCTTATTTCTCCGGAGAAGTGAAAGGGCTTTACGCTAACGGAGGTACCGCGACCTATGACGCCTGCCTTGTAGCAATGAACATGATAGAAGAAAAATTAAAGGAAATACCTGATGCAAAGCCTATGATCTTTCTTCTTACGGATGGGGAACAGAATGAGGGGTATTCCCTGAACAGAGTTACGGGTATCATAGGAGGACTTCAGATCCCTGTATATACCATAGCTTATAACTACGGTAATGTAGAAGATCTTGAAAAGATCTCCGGTATAAATGAGGCGGCTGCTATAAATGCCGACAGTGATGATATTGTCAACCAGCTAAGAAACCTTTTCAACGTAAACATGTAGACGATCATAATGATCAAGGTAAGATCGGTGCTAAACCGTTGCCGATTCCCGCGAGGAGACTTGAAATTTTTGAGGATAATTTTTATAAAACTGTTGACATTGGAGGACTGCGGGAATATAATATAACGGCTGATGTGCATAGGATTGATTTCATTAGCCCCGAAATCATTTCCCGCACTGGTTGGTGTAAGTCTGTATTTGGACATTGTACAGATAAGCACATTTACAATTAGGAGGAATTACAATGAATACTTATATGCCGAATCCCCAGCAGGTGGAAAGAAAATGGTATGTAGTAGACGCTGAAGGAAAGACACTTGGTCGCCTTTCCAGCGAGATCGCGAAGGTACTTCGCGGTAAGAATAAGCCTATCTTCACACCTCATGAAGACTGCGGAGATTATGTTATCGTAGTTAACGCTGAGAAGGTAGCAGTTACAGGAAAGAAGCTTGATGACAAGATTTATTATCATCACTCAGATTATGTTGGCGGTATGAAGGAGACTACTCTTCGTGAAATGCTCGCTAAACATCCTGAGAGAGTTATCGAGTATGCGGTACGCGGAATGCTTCCCAAGGGACCTCTTGGACGCTCTATGGGCAAGAAACTTTTTGTTTATGCAGGACCTGAGCACAAGCATGCTGCACAGAAGCCGGAAGCACTGGAAGTATAAGGAGGAAAATAGGACATGGCAGAGAATAAATTTTATGGTACCGGTCGTAGAAAATCCTCTGTAGCCAGAGTATATCTGGTTCCGGGATCCGGTAAAATAACAATCAACAAAAGAGACATTGATGAGTATCTTGGACTTGAGACACTTAAGGTAGTTGTTCGTCAGCCTCTCGTACTCACAGGTACAGATGGCAAGTTCGATGTGATCGTTAACGTTAAGGGCGGCGGTTATACAGGACAGGCTGGAGCTATCCGTCACGGTATTTCAAGAGCACTTCTTGAGGCAGACAGCGAGTATCGTCCTCAGCTTAAGGCAGCAGGATATCTTACACGTGATCCTCGTATGAAGGAGCGTAAGAAGTATGGTCTTAAGAAGGCGCGTCGTGCACCTCAGTTCTCAAAGAGATAATTGGAACAAATCATCCCTCCACTTCGGTGGAGGGATTTTTTGTTCTAGACACCTCAGTTCCTGAGGTGTCTTTTCGGCATAGCCTCAAAGACGCGGCGCTAAAAATATGCCACAGGCATATTTTTCAAACGCGCCTACAGTTCACCAAGAGATAACCTGCGCGTTTCTACAAGCGATGCGAATACAAAAAGGGATTGCTTCCGCAAGTTTACTTGCTGGGGAGCAATCCCTTTTTCGTGTTCATAGCGCGACAGCGCGACATGAGCAAGACGCGAAGCGGAATCGAAGTGGCTCGTTGCTTACCTCAGAAACCCTGTGTTTCTGGGGTT
>JAILKW010000289.1 GCA_024693455.1 Lachnospiraceae bacterium | reverse complement strand
TGGATTGATGAAATTGAAAAAGGATTATCCGGAAGCGATAGTGGAGGATCAGATGGCGGAACGGCAACAAGAGTATTTGGAAACCTTTTAACGTGGATGCAGGAGAAGAAAAGCCCTGTGTTTGTGTTCGCAACTGCAAATAGCATTGAGAATCTCCCTCCGGAATTGTTGAGAAAAGGACGCTTTGACGAGATATTCTTCATAGATTTCCCGTCTGAGGAAGAACGAAGAGAGATATTTTCAATTATGATAAAAGGTTGCAAGATAAAAGAAACAGGGAAATCTATAGAGCGAGATCCCAGTAATTTTGATTTAGATAAACTAGTAGAAATGTCGGGCGAATCAGTTCTTGGTGAGAATATAAGACTTACCGGGTCGGAGATAGAAGCAGTCGTTAAAGATGCATTATTAAGAGCGTTTTACAGAAAAACTGTAGAGAAAAAAGATGTTGATATGAATACAGATGATATTATTGCGGCCATGGCGCAAATATATCCTTTGGCTAAGTCGCGTAAGGACAGTATCAAGAAAATACGTGATTGGGCAAAAGATAATGCTCTGAGCGCAAGCGTGGCGCCTCCAACCAAGGTTGCGACAAACGTTGCAACAAAAGAGGTGTCAAGTGGAAGAAATATTACATTTTGATATTTGTTTCTGGTTTCAATTATGGAGGTTGGGAAATGAGTCATTGTTCGTCTTTTGACTTGAAATTTAAGGATAAGCAGGTTCTTTTCAAATGTATGCGAAATCTAGGAATGTGTCCAGAAAATCGATTATGGGAGGAGTATAGAAGTGTTATAGGTAAGAAGTTAAATATTGGTGCAAATATCAAGGGACGTTTGTTGACCGGATATTATCAGGATTTGAATATTTTCTTTACTGAAGATAATGATATTTTGGTTCCAAATGTGGAGTCTCATGTGATGACCAAAGAACAAGTAGAGACAATGGGTAAACAGGTAATAGGACTCATTCAAAAGGAATATGTAAAGTGTTCCATGGAAAAAATGCAGAAAAGCATTGTTGCATCTGGTTTGTCAGCAAACCTTACGACAAATAATGAGAACGGTCTAATCACGTATGTATTAGATATTGGAAATGGGAAGAGATTTGTTGTTTCAATACAGGAAGAAACAATTCGAGAAGAGGTTGAAGGTGTTATAGGAAGATCTTGTGTCGATTTTTCATCTGTTTTTGAAACAATGGTTGGCGAGAGCATACAAAGAGAGTGGAAAGTGGAATATAATGAAATGCTTGAAGATCAAGAACTACAGGTTCTTAGATTAGGATACGTATGATTCATAGTTGATTTGTAAGGTACATTAAGGTTTTATGATTTTGATATAACAAAATTAGGCTGCCAATCCGGCAGCCTGTTTTTTTATTAAGAAAACGTATTATGGATGAGGAGAGAGCTTGTAGGAAGAACGGAGTTATGCAAACCGGCCCTGCAAATTTTTTTTGAAGATGAAATGTATAGTCCTCGAAGAATCGGAGAAAAGATAAGATTATCTCCATCTTCTTTCATAAAAGTCCTAATATAGAGTCTAAGTCCAACGCGTTTTCGGTATCCTCCTTTTTTCTAGTCTTAATTATGCTTTCTTTCTGGGGATCGTTTTCTCTTTTAGCCCTTGCAAGAGTCGATTTACTTATACCGGTGATCTTTGTTACTTGATTATATGAATGATCTTCCAGAAGGTTAAGTGCATTAGCAATCTGGTCGTTGCTCCATTTTTTTGGGCGACCTTCCTTGAAGTTGGGATTTTGTTTTGCTATGGCTTTTCCCTCCTGAGTCCTTTCTATGATCATGTCACGCTCAAATTCAGAAAATGCGAAGAAAATAGTTCGTATCAGCTTTCCGGTCGGACTATTGTCAATCAACCCCATATTGAGGATGTGGACAGTCACACCCCTATCAAGAAGAGCCTGCATGATCTCGGCTCCTTGTGTTGCTGAACGAGCGAAACGGTCGAGTTTTGTCACGATTAACTTATCATCCTTCGAAACCTTATCAAGAAGTTTTGAGAATTCAGGTCTGTCCGTTTTCGTTCCGGTAAATGAATCCTCAAAAATGACCTTTGCTCCCGCCTCTTTAAGTTGTTTTTTCTGTGCATCAAGGCTGTTTCCGTCTTTGGCTTGACCTTTTGTACTTACCCTGGCATATCCGTAAATCATAAGCAGCTCCTTTCATACTTTTGACACTGAGTTTTGAAACAGTGAGTAATGACAATAAGTTCTGGAACAAGTATTTGTATCAATACTAACGCAGTTTTGATACCGTGTCAGTACTTATGGGTTTTGATACTGTTTTAATTACGTATTTTCCATGAAAAATGGAGTTTCTGAGAAAAAATATTTCATCCAAGTCGCATGGATTGCATTTAAGCAAATTACCATAAAATAATGTAAAGTTGTTTTTCATCTTTAGAATACTTATAAAAAATAGTTCCCAGCAAGGCGGGAATCGGGGCGGGGGGGGTATTTTTGTGTCTATTTGTGCTTAGACCTCTCTCTGATTTTTTTTTTTCTCAACTTTTTACTATATATGAAATAAGCATGTAAACGCTCATATTTAAATAGCGACCAACGAAAAATTATTAAACTGTTTTTTTGCAAATTTTTTTGAAATAATGAATTTTTGTTAAAACTGCACATCTTTCAACTGAAAACATTGTTGATATTTAAGAACTATAAATCTGTAATATTTCATCAATGATAACCATAATAAATATCCTGTCCTGTTCGAAATAAAACAGTTCTTACAAATATTTTCAATTTTTTCAAATATTGGTTAAAAATCCGACTGCTTCCCGCTTATTATATATAGACATGTTAATCCGGTACACATCATAAGTATATAAACGGCTTTCTTTGTACTGTTTTTGGATCACGAAAAAGAAGAGGAGGCGGTTGTGGTGAAAAAACTGAATACTATACCTTCCTCTTATTTACAGGAAGCTGAGATAAGTGTTAATCTGAGCAATGAGGGCATACGGAAACTGTATGAAACCATGCTTAGAGACGAAGCGCTTAAAGACTATACGTTTCCATCAAAACCGAGCAGCGACGGATACTATCACATATATGTCGCTGACAAAACCAAAAAGACTGGAAGGAGGGCTGTTAAAGCAAAAACCTTAAATGACCTGAAGAACAAAGTCTATGAACATGAAAAGGGAATACACGGCAGGATAAAAAAGACCTTCCGTGATGCGTTCGAACTTACCCAGCAGGAAAAGATGAAGCTTGTAAAATCCGGAGAGAAAATGATTTCTGTCCAAAATACTGTAAAACGCAACCGATCCGAATATGCCCGATATTTCGGAGAGACATCTTTTGAAAAAAAGTTTGTGGATGAGATAACAAAAAACGACATAGAAAGCATATGTTATCTTAATCTTACTAGGTATAATCTTACACCACGGGCTTTCATGTCAATGCGAAGCATCCTTAGAGCTGTTATTAAGCTTTCATTTAATGAGTACTGGATAAATGATAACATTTATGACCGGATAGACTTTAATAAGTATAAGGATATGCTTTCAAAGCCTGCTGAAACCGCTGAAAGGGTTCATTCAGAGGAAAATGTGGAAAGGATGCTAGTTTTTATTCATGAACATCAGCGTAAATATCCCAAATATCTGCCTTCTTATGCGTTGGAACTGCAGATTGCCATGGGATTACGCCGTGGAGAGGTGCCACCTCTTATGTGGAAGGACATCAGGGACGACCTTGTGACCATAAGCCGGGAACAGCTTACAGTGAAAAAATCAGAGGATAATCCAAAGGAATACTTCCAGATAGTCAACCACACAAAAAACCACAAAAACAGGGTTTTTCCAGTGACTACCGGAATTAAGGACATCCTCATACGATTAAAAAAGAGCCATGAACTGAATGGAATAGAAAGTGAATACCTGTTTCCTGCAAAATCCGATAATGGGGTCATAACTAATAACACGGTATATAATTTCTACCGGCGGATGTGCAACACGCTCGGTATCCCTATTCAAAAAGATCTGATAAAGGGGACTCATAGTTTCCGACGTAACGCTATTACAAAGGTTGTAAATAATACCGGCGGAAATGTTGTACTTGCATCCCAACTTTTCGGAAATTCACCGGATGTGGCATTGAAACACTATTTTACAAAGGCAGATGAAGAACAGGCTCGTAAGGCACTTGAAGCGTAACCACAGGGTAACCAAAGGTAACCATAAATTTTAGAAAACAAAAAACCCGCAAACCCCGATAAATGCAGGATCCGCGAGTCTTCCAAGACAAGCGACAGACGGGATTCGAACCCGCGGTCTCCACCTTGGCAAGGTGGCGCTTTACCAGCTAAGCTACTATCGCATTGCACATCACTTTTAACGCGCAAATGATATATTACATTACACCGTTAAATTTGTCAAGTTTATTTCTCCCTCATATTGCCCGCTATTAACAGATGCACTATAATCCATATATAGTTTCAAACAGGGAGGCTGCTGCATGAAGATAATAAACCTTATTGAAAATACACCGGGAATGCCGGGCTGCATCTTTGCCCATGGTCTTTCTTTTTATATTGAAACTAAAAAGCATAAGCTGCTGCTGGATCTGGGTCCCTCGGAGGATACCCTGAAAAACGCTGAAGCTTTAGGGATCGACCTTTCAAAGGTCGATACTGTCATATTAAGCCATGGCCATTACGACCATTCCGGCGGGATCATGCCATTTACAAAGATCAACAATAGCGCAAAGATCTATATGCAGTCTCTAGCTGCAGGGGAATATTATGCCGATGACGGGCCCGATGCGCCTGAAAGGTTCAGATACATCGGTATCGATAAGGATATTTCAAAACTTCCACAGGTTACCTTCATTGATGGCGACTATATGATCGATGATGAGCTTGAGCTTTTTACGGTCAAAAACCGCACTCACGATCTTCCTTTTACAAACAAAAGACTTCTTATTAAAAGGGAAGACGGTTTTGTATCTGATGATTTTTCCCATGAGCATTTTCTTGTGATAAATGAAATGGGAAAGCAGGTCCTGCTGTCGGGCTGTGCCCATAACGGGATCTTAAGCATACTTGATGCATATAAGACAAAATACGGCAGGATGCCCGATGCTGTGATAAGCGGTTTCCATCTTATGAAAAAGACCGAATACAGCGTTCTTCAAACTGAGGAGATCAAAAATATCGCAAGGGAGCTCTCAGTCTTTCCGATTCGCTTTTTTACCTGTCACTGCACGGGGCTGCCTGCCTTTGAGATCATGAAGGATATCATGGGTGACAAACTTATATATGTTCACTCAGGTGAAGAGATAAATGATCTTTAATTTATCTCCTTCTCCTGCTCTTATACAGGATATACCCAAGTCCTCCTATACCTATGGCTGCTGCAAGTGAGCTTGCCACGACCAATACCGTTACAAGGATCTTTGATTTTTTATCGACTTCTTCAGTAGAGCTTTCATCATTTTCCAAAGGCTCTGTGCTTATTTCGGGTTCTGAATTATCTTCCAGGGTTTCAACTGTATTTTCAGTATTTCCCGATGAGAAGAATTCGGGCTTTTCAACTTCGTATTCCTCCCATGAAACACTCTGAGTCGCATCAGAAAAATCACCTGCTGCATCTTCGTAGCTGTTCACTGTCACGGTATATTCACTGTCTCCGTCTACATAGGTCTCACCGCTTTCACTTACTATACTGACGGTTTTTCCGCTTGCATCGGTAATGGTTCCGCCGTTATGGAGTGCGCTGAGCCTGCTGTCCTTCGTAACTATCCATTTACTTGTATCATCTATATAAAGATTTGCATATCCTTCGGAAGAACCCGATCCCGCTGCCGATTCGTCATCAAGTATTCCTCCGGTAAGGGTCGATCCGTTTTCCATATAAAGGTCCAGCTTGCTTATGGAATCCCAGATCACATCTCCGTTCATTTCCTGGCCGTCCGCGGTAAAGGAACAATCCGCTCCGTTACTGCCTGATGAGCCCCAGCCTCGCTGGTTTGCATTTCCGGTACATCTTAAGAAATATTCGCAGTCCTCCGCACCCTTTATATCAACTCCCGAAAGATAGAAGCGGCTTTCGGTATTGGTAGTATAGAAAATGCCGCCGTTGGATGAATTGATCGAGCCGCCCTTCATATAATAGGACCCTTCTCCGACCTCCGAATCTCCCGACATACTCTGATAAAGGATTACGGACCAGGTTGTATCGTTCTGTTCATTTTCCGGCATGTTGGAATTAAGCTCGCAGTCAAAGAGTCTTACCGTATTTAAGCCCTCAAGACAGAGTCC
>JAILKW010000264.1 GCA_024693455.1 Lachnospiraceae bacterium | reverse complement strand
AAAGGATGTAACAGGCCGCGGGGCCGGACTTAACAATGCGGGACTGCTTCGAAAGCGCACCGTGATCGAAGACAGTCTTGCCCGATACAACGCCCTTAAAACTACCGGGGCGATGTCCGAAAAAGAACAGGCACTGTTCGCACTTATACAACTCGGGGGCTTTGATATCGCCGGACTTGTGGGCGTTTTCATCGGAGGGAGCGTCTACCGTATTCCTATCGTCATCGACGGTCTGATCAGCAGTGTCGCTGCCCTGATTGCCGAACAACTTGTGCCCGGCTGCCGGCACTATATGATTGCCTCCCACAGTGGAAGAGAGGGAGGTACCTCCCTTGTCCTTCAGCGTCTTAATCTGCCTTCCTACCTTAACGGCAACATGGCATTGGGAGAAGGAACCGGTGCCTTGCTTTTATTTCCTCTTCTCGACGCCATAGCATACTACTATTACAACGGGGCAATGTTTGCCGATGCCAACATCAAAGCCTACGAACGGTTTAACTCAGTCGGAGAAATCCCCCACCTCTAAGCGTTAGCGTAGGTGGAGGTTATGACGAGCGAGTCTTGACTAGATAAATATATCTCAGACGAGATGCCCCGCTGCTAAACAAAGCGTGGGGTAAGGCTGTAAACCATAATTCCGGTCAGGTTTTCGATAAACTGTGATCTAAATAATACAAGCTACACAAGACAGTCAGCGGGTTTTGTTGTATAATGAAAATGATTTTGCTTAGATTGTCTTAGCAAAGATAGAACAGGCACATTATAAACCACATTATAAAATTTGAGGAGTAAATGTATGGATAATATTAACGTGGATAAACTGTTTGAAGACCTTGATCAACCGACTCCGGAGGAACTTGAGTTAGCAGAGAAGATCAAACCGATATTTCAGAGCATAAGTGATTCATATGAAAAAACTTATGACATTAACGAAAGACTGGTATATGACGATGCGTTGGCAGATGAATTTATTACTGCCTATTCCATGCTCAATCTGATGGAGGCTTTTGAGGAAAAGCATGATGATCCCGAAATGCTTGAACACGGATACTTAAAAGTGATCGATTGCATGATTCGTATGGCTAAAGTAATTCATCCTATTTCAGGATTCGGAAAGGACAGGCTCCTTGCAGCATACGAACTTCTTGATACCTTTGAGAAAGCTTATTATCCGTTGCTCACCAATATAAACGAAAAAAATATCGATGCTTTTTTTGATCTGTTTAATGACAAAGAGTATGACGAGGTTTATTTTGGCAGGAAAAAGGCAATAGGGGCTCTTAGAAAAGAGGGCAGCGATACTTATGCGGCAGGAGTTATTGTCTACACTATTGATAATTCGCCTGTTTTTAATGCTCCGGTGATACGTCTTGATTACATATATGTACATGAGGACTTTAGGTCATTTGGAACAGCTAATCTTCTTATGGCTGCCGTTGTTCGTCCGATGATGGACAATCCTGATGCAAGTCTTATTGTCAGTTATAAGCCTTCAAGGACTACCGATAATGACAGTGAGGAATATGCAAGCGCAGTAGAAAGAGAATTTGATCTTACCGAAGAGTTTTTAAGCTCCTGGAGGCTGGATTTTAGTCTTGATTACAGCAAAGACGTTTATGTTACGGTTAAGGATGCGGGAAAGTCAAAGTTTATGGATTATCCCACAACAGGGATCATCAGTCTCGATGAACTAGGGGAACAAAGAGAATATATATTGAAGAAATTCTTTAAAAAGCTGGATCCTTCATTAAATAAGGAGTTTCTGATGACATCGGTTAAATATTATGAACCGGATGTCAGTTGTGTATCGACAGTGGACGGAAATGTAAGCGCGGCTTTGCTCTGTCATCGTTGTGTATACGGTCGTTATCTCGTGACTTATGTCAGTCTGAATGAAGAAAATCCGGACAAACCGTCAGAAACACTTATGGGCATGTTGCATTTTGCTCATAATGCGTGTGTGAAAAAGGGAGACACGCGTTCCATGGTAGAGATACAAGTTAATTCAGAAGAAGGTTTTGAACTTTTGAGTAAACTTATGCCGGAGGCAAAAAGTATGCTTGTGTTTAATGGTATCCTTTCTCCGCTCATGCCAAGCGAGACGGCTTCTTCAGAGGAATGGGAAATGCTTCGTGAAGAGGCCGGACTTACAGAAAAGTATAAATATGATGGAGATGATATTTCTGATATTTCACAGGAAGAATATGAAAAGGCATTGGAAGAACATCTTAAATCATACATGTAATAAAAACTAATGAACCAAATTTAACTCAGTCGGGGTACAAGCTCCGACTGAGTTAAACGCTCCGCGAGGATGCGCACGGATTCGGACGGGAATTTGTCTGCTGAAGCAGACCCGAATCCGGCGCGCAAGACTCGCGAGCGAGTCTTGACTTTTACTTTGAAAGAAAGGAAGCATATATGGCTGATCAGGGTATCCTTAATCTTAATCAAAATCAAACAATAAATTTGTTTGAGAACAAGCAAACTGAGGAAGAGATTCAAAAGAACACCGACCCCAATAATATAAACATAAACCTCGACAAGGAAAAAAATGTTAATAACGATATAATTATAACGAATGTTGAGAAGGAACATATTAAACAAAAACCCGTAACGGGCACTCAAAGTGTCATTTTAGCCGGACAGATGAAGGAGAATGAAAATTATGAAGCAGACGGTATAGCTTTTGATCTTCAGCATGTAAAGGTTAATGCAAAAGACTCCGATAAAATGGCAGCGCTGAAAAGATCTCTTAAGAGATATCTGGAGTTGAAAAGACAAATCCTTAATAATTACTTTGATGCAGACGAGAACGGTTTTTTAGTGGGCGATGAGTATAACTCCCCTAAACGTAATTTGATTTTTAATAAGAACAAAGCGGAAGGTATGCCTTATGTTGATGAAGTTGATCATTATATAAAGGTGTCAAACAATCATAGCGGATTAACAGATGATGAAGAAGACTCGCTAAGGGAAGCATATGAGGATGTCAAGTCTAAGATTCAGGAGTATAATGTACTCAAATGGAGCTGGTTTAAGGTAGGAAGAGCAAAAGCACGTTTAAATCAGGTAAAAATAGTTGCAGATATGCTCGAGAAGGATAACAGAACCTATAGTCTTAGTGTGGTGAGGCGTGATCTTGATCGATCATATGATTATTCATTACAAAAAAAATATCATGGTGTAATACCAAACTGGCTTGGAGCTGTCAGAAATAAAGACATGATAAACAGACGACATGCCAGGTTAAGAAGAGAGGGACGTAATAACGCTCTTCATATTGGATGGTATGGAGCTTTGATTAAGGACGTAGGTAATTGGGGCATGGCTGCATATAATTTTTTGGGAGGCACGGCTCTTCGTACACTTGCAGTACCGACTATGCTTGCAGGAAATGCCTTAGAACTTGTCGGAAAAACAGCTAAGTTGGGACTAAAGGGTCTGTCCATGGTCACCAATGGTGTGTTTAAGCTGTTTCGCAGCAAAAAACGTTGGGATATTAAGGTTAACAAGCATACGTTGACACACGGGTGGACATCGCTTAACAGCGCCAGAAAATTTAACTCTAATGTAATTCGTTATTCTATTGGTATTCCTTTGTTAACCGTTGGTAATGTGTTTAGATCGATCTATCGTTTCGGCAAAGGGGTGGTCACAAAGGATGGCTCTGAAAGTACTATAGGAAAGATGTGGGAATCCAGTTTTGGAGGCGTACGTGCTTTATTCAGAGAGACTTATTTAAATCAAAAAGTCAATATTAAAAACTTCTTCGGCGGGCAAAAGGCAATTGAGATTCGTGCAGATAAAGAGATGGAAGACATGTTTGTTCACAGGAATGACGATTATGATGAAGATGCAGAGTTGGACCATTTTAAGCTTAACGATAATGATGAAGGTGCAGAGTTGGACCATATTGAGGATGACGATGGCGGCGAAAAGGTAATCAACATTAATGGAGACGACGAGGATTGATCTGGAGATAATTAAATGATATCTGGAATAAAAAAGCTTGCTATAGTATTTCCGGGGATAGGTTATCATAAGGATAAACCGCTTTTGTATTATGCCGGAAAGATGGTTAAATCCATGGGTTTTGATATCTTAAGTATTGAATACCGGAACATGCCAAAGAAGATCATAGGCGATGCCAAAATGATAGATAAGGCTATAAAGATTGGTTATGATGAGGCTAAGGAACAGCTTGAGGGTATAGACTTTTCTGTATATGAAGACATTGTATTTGTCGGTAAAAGTATAGGCACTGCGATATTAGCGCAATATGCTTCAGAGCACATGATAAGTTCAAAGCAGCTTTGGTATACACCTATAGAGGCTACCTTTTTGTTTCCCTCAAAAAATGCGATCGCGTTTATTGGGGATGATGATCCATGGTCTGACGTTGATAAGATAAAGAGGATGGCTGGTGAGTACGGGATCGGACTATATTCGTATCCGGGATGCAATCATTCTCTTGAATGCCGGGATGTTGACAAAGATTTGGTTAATATCAGGGATGTCATGAAAAAATCCCTCTCCTTTTTGGAGAGGGATCCTTAAATATGATAAATGAAACCAGCGCAGAAGATTATAGGGGCTTGTTTCAGTTCCCCTTGATCTTTCGTTTGATCCGTTGCCAAATGCTCTTGTTTTGAGATATTTCACGTTCAAGGGCGCGTAGTTTTGCATTTGCTTCACGTGCCTGTGATTGAACATCCTTGATCTGATTATATAAATAAAGGTCTGCGCCCGAAAGGATCTTTACAGATTCCGACAGAAGTTTCTTGTCATCAGGCTGCCATTTTTTATAGGTTGCATTGTTTGAAAATAAGACTCCGTCACTTTGCCCCAGATATTTTCTGGCG
>JAILKW010000261.1 GCA_024693455.1 Lachnospiraceae bacterium | reverse complement strand
TTTTGATTTTTTTTTAAAATGAAAATAAAAAAAACCATTATTAAGCGCTAGAACATTCAGCATTACAGGTCCACTTTTCTTTGCTGCTACAGTATATAGAATAAAATTAACGATTTTGCAGAAATATCACAGAATAAAATTGACGATTTTGCAGAAAACAGCAAAAAACAGCCCGACAGGAATGCCGGGCTGAAGAGCGAGTCTTGACATAAAATTACAAACTATAAAGTATTAACTTCTTCTCTTATAACTTTCTTTAAAAAGAACGCGCAAAGAGCCGCCGAAGCGATCTCCGCAATGGGAAAACTCCACCATACACTTGAGAGGCCGAAAAGCTTACCGAAGATATAAGCGGCGGGTAAAAGCACTATGAGCTGTCTGATCGCGGAAATTATAAGAGTGATCATACCATGTCCCAGAGCCTGGAAGGTTGATATGGAAACAATACTGAATCCGGCGATTATGAAATGGATACTTATTATGCGAAGAGCCGGAACGCCGATAGCTATCATATTTTCGGAGGCATTGAAAAGACTAAGGAGCGTTGCGGGGGCAAAAAGGAAAAGGAGCGCACCGATAGTCATTATCGCAACTGCTGTAGCCAGAGCGAGCTTAATGGTGGCTTTTATACGGTCGGGCTTTTTGGCGCCGTAATTGTAAGCCACTATGGGGAGCATTCCGTTATTGAGTCCCATAATAGGCAGGAATATAAAACTTTGGAGTTTATAATATGCACCGAATACCGCAACAGCTGTATCCGAAAAGGTTCCGAGTATTTTGTTGTAGCCAAAATTCATCACGGAGCCAACCGCCATCATTACTATAGTGGGCAGACCGATGGAATAGATGTTTTTTATGACTGAAAACGAAAAAGGATATTTTTTGGGGGAAATCTCAAGCTCTTTGTTTTTGTAGATGTTCATAAAAACAGCGGTAATTGCTGCAACTGTCTGACCTATAACTGTTGCAAGGGCAGCACCCTTTACTTCCATGCGCGGAAGTCCGAAAAGCCCGAAGATAAGTATGGGGTCAAGAATGATATTTGTTATGGAACCTACCATCTGTGTTATCATGGAAAGCCTGGTCTGTCCGGTGGACTGGAGCATCTTTTCCATGAATACCTGAAGGAAAAGACAGTAGCAAAAACCGCCGACGATCCTGGCGTAATCAACACCGTATGAAATAATGGTTTGATTATCTGTGAAAAAATCGAAAAACGGAGTACAAAAAAGAAATACACAAACGGATACAAGTACAGCTGAACATAAAGATATGATGAGTCCGTTGGATGCTACTGTATTGGCCTGTTTAAAATCTTTTTCGCCTAAATGTCTGGAAACCAAAGCATTAACGCCGACCCCTGTTCCGACAGAAAGTGCTATCATCATATTTTGGATCGGGAAAGCATATGAAACTGCAGATAAAGCATCTTCGGAAATTTTGGCTACGAAGATACTGTCTACGATATTATAAAGTGCCTGTACAAGCATTGAAGCCATCATAGGTAAAGATATATTTACCAAAAGTTTGGGGATAGGCCAAAAGCCCATTTTATTTTCCTGTATTATTTCCTTAGACATAAATTCCTCCGATTTTTGATTTTATTTTTCATATCCGAATCGGTCTGTTTCTGCAACACCATGCAATGTTTGTTGGGGGTTAAGCCTCAATAAAGACAAGTTTTTTGCCCTCGCTTAGAGGCGTGGGACATCTCTGTTTGAGATATAATATCATCTTGTGATAATGATATCAAATTATATTGACTGCATAAACGTAAAAGGCTTGATATTTTGTTGTTTTATAACTATAATTAACTTGATTTATTATGTTTATATATTCGGGTATTTGTTGCTTTCGCGACAGGTTAAGAATAGTTATTAGAGAGGACATAAAATGCTAAAATTACCTCCAAGACAGCTTGAAGAAGGAATGGTACTTGCGCGTGAGATCACGACCAAGCATGGACAGATCATAGCCGAGAAGGGCGCCGTTCTTACTGATATGCAGATAGCAAGGCTTTCATTTTATAAAATAGACTATGTGTTTGTGGAAAGTGGTGATGAACCGGAGCCGGAGCCTGAACCTGAACCGCCGAAGCCCGAGCCGAAGCCCGAGCCGAAGCCGGAACCCAAACCGGAACCGAAGCCGGAGCCGGAGCCTGAACCGCCGAAGCCTGTTGTTCATGAAGCCAAAAATGAGACGGTGTCTTATTCACAGAAGCTTAAAGGGACTACAGAATATCAAAAGTTCCAATTGGATTATTCCAAGAATATAGCACTGATGAATAAGGTGTTTGGCGCCATAATGAAGGGCGATTACAGTGATATTTCTTATAAGTCCATTATCGAAGAGGTAGATAATCTGGTAAGTCAGAAGACAACCCTGGATCTGTTTGATATGCTTCATACACTTCGTTCGATGGATGACAGTGTGTATGCACATTCGCTCAATGTATGTCTTGTAGCCAGGAGCATAGGTAAGTGGCTTAAGATGGACAGATCAGGTCTTGATCTTTTGACACTGGCAGGATATTTTCACGATATAGGTAAGCTTCAGATACCTTCCGAGGTATTAAACAAGACGGGTAAACTTACCGATGAGGAGTTTGCCATGATAAAGGCTCATCCTCTTAACGGCCGTAAGATACTTAATAATGTTCCGGGAATGGATGAGAGGATCAAGTCCGCAGCTCTCCAGCATCATGAGAGATTTGACGGATCTGGGTATCCCAGAGGACTTGAAGGAGATGAGATAGATAAAACGGCGGCTATAGTTGCCATAGCGGATGTTTATGATGCCATGACAGCTGCCAGAAGTTACAGGCAGCCAAAATGTGCTTTCCAGGTTATCGAAGCTTTTGAGGATGACGGACTTTCAAAGTACGATCCCAAGGTTATAATGACCTTCCTTGACAGGATAGCATCTTCCTACCAGAATAACAGGGTTATCTTGAGTGACGGAAGGAGCGGAAGGATAATTTATATTAATAAGTCGAGGCTTTCAAAGCCCATGATACAGTTTGATGACGGAAATGTTGTAGATCTGTCAAGAGAATACGGAATATCGATAACATCGATCATATAAGAAAAAGAAAACCGGAGCATTTGCTCCGGTCTTTTTTATGATACTTTTAAAATAAATTTTTGTGCTTCACGTTCGGAATCTACTTTTTCGATGGAAGCGCCGAGTCCGCGAAGCTTTTCTTCAAAGTCTTCGTAACCTCTTTGAATGTAATGGATGTCATCAACGGTTGTTATACCGTCGGCAGCCAATCCTGCGATTACGAGGGCAGCTCCGGCTCGAAGATCGGGAGCACTTACTCTTGCTCCGGTATATTTCTCAACACCGCTTATAATTGCGATATTACTTTCTACTTTTATTTGTGCACCCATTCGTGCAAGCTCATCAACATATTTAAATCTGTTTTCGAAAATACTCTCTGTTACAGTGCTCGTGCCTTCTGCAAGAGCGAGAACAACAGTCATTTGAGGCTGCATATCGGTCGGGAATCCGGGATAGGGAAGTGTTGTTACCTGTGTAGGGGTAAGCTTGCTGTTTGTTGCGATAACTCTTACAGCATCATCATATTCCACTATTTCGCATCCGGTTTCAAGAAGCTTTGCTGTGGTAGCTTCAAGATGCTTGGGGATTACATTACATACAGTCACATCACCATGAGTGGCTGCTGCGGCAAACATAAATGTACCGGCTTCGATCTGGTCGGGAATTACCGAGTATTCGGTACCGTGAAGCTTTTCAACTCCGACAACACGAATAACATCCGTACCTGCACCTCTTATATTGGCACCCATGCTGTTAAGGAAGTTGGCAACATCTACGACATGGGGTTCTTTTGCCGCGTTTTCTATAACGGTTTTGCCTTCTGCAAGAGCAGCTGCCATAAGGATATTGATGGTGGCTCCTACAGAAACTTTATCAAGATAAATATGGCTGCCGACGAGGCGCTTCGCATTTGCTGAAATAAGACCGTAGCCTACATCAACCTGAGCGCCCAAAGCCTTGAAGCCTTTAATATGAAGATCGATAGGTCTGGAACCTATAGCACATCCTCCGGGAAGTGCTACTTCGGCCTTTTTGTACTTGCCGAGAAGAGCTCCCAACAAATAATACGATGCACGAATCTTTTTGATATATTCGTAGTCCACCGAAAGACCTTTAATAGACGAAGCATTGATACGGACAACGTGCTTATCCTCACGCACGATGTTTGCGCCGATATCTTCCAAGGCTCCGATCATTACGTTAATGTCACGAACATCGGGAAGATTCTCGATGATGACGGTATCATCAGTCATTACTGCTGCGGCAAGTATTGCAAGGGCCGCATTTTTTGCACCGGAAATCGGTACAGATCCCATCAGAGGCTTTCCGCCTCTCATCATATATTGTTCCATTTTAACCTCGTTTTATTTGTGTATTTAACATACTTTAAGACGCATTTTACCACAAGTTATGGTATCAAGGCAAGATGATTATACAATTTTTTGTATAAATAGCCATATTTTTGGCAAATCTTATAAAATTAATGTACATAATGTAAAAAGCTGTCAAAAATATCAGTTAATCATAATCGATTTGTAATACAAATGTAAAGTGATTATAATTGATAAAAATTTTTAGATATGGTATAATAATTGAACGAAATTGTCCGGTTTTACCTATGATATTTAACTCAGTCGGAGAAATCCCCCACCTCTAAGCGTTAGCGTAGGTGGGGGGTTATGAGCGAGTCTTGACTAGGGAAAGGAGGCAGCCATGTCTAACAAGAGCAAAAGAACCAAGCCTGTTTCTGGGGACGACGAAAATGTTGATCGGAATGGTAGCCGCGAATCGGATGAGAGCAAAAAAGGAGTCCAGTTCCATGGAGTGGGAGCTGAGGCATATAATAAGGCGGTCGGGAAGAAACCGGAACCTAAGGTTGTTCCTGCAAGTTTCCCCGTAGTTTCAAAGGATGAGGTTTCAGTCAAAGGAGATTCGGATTCTATAGTAAAGACATCCGGGCCCGGGATCGGAGGCTGGAACGGAGAGAAACCGCATTATTTTCCTGCCGATGCACATGAGCCGCATGGAGCGGAAAGCTTTAAGCCTCTTACCAGAGGAGCCGTTGAAAAGTCCGAAGAGGATAAGGTTAACAAAGTAGTTTCAAAGAAAAGAGGGCGACCGCCGGTAGCTGTTAAGAAGCGTCAGTACACCTTGACGTTGCATCCGGAACTTTATGAATTTGCCACGGCCGAGGCGCAAAAGAGAGGGATTTCGTTCTCTGCCCTGGTTACGATGGCGCTGAAAGAGTATCTTGATCAATGATGATAAGTGCCTTTTGGGTTAAGTTTAATTCTAAAGGGCGCTTTATTTTTTAGATGAAGATACTACCTTATTTAAGCTTGTCAACTTGCCGCGATTATAAGAAGTTAGCGGTTTTTGTTGACAGACAGGTCATTAATTGTTATTATAGTCGTAACATTTCTTTTTGGGTTTCTGATTTTGTATAATTTTATACATATCCCTGTCGCTTCAGTTTCCCAATCTTTTGAAAATACCCTCGGCTTCTTACTCGGGCTGAGGGTTATTTTTTTGCAAAATAACATATTATTCTAAGGAGGAAGACAAATGAGAGAAAGTGGTATGTTAATGCCGATTTTTTCCTTACCCTCAAGGTATGGAATAGGAAGTTTTTCAAAGGAGGCTTTTGAGTTTGTGGATTTTCTGGAGAGATCCGGACAGGGTTTCTGGCAAATACTTCCCGTAGGACCTACCGGGTTTGGAAACAGCCCATACCAGCCCTTTTCCGCATTTGCGGGTAATCCTTATTTTATTTCAATAGAAGGATTGATAGAGGAAGGTTATCTTACATATGAAGAAGCCGATTCATATAACTTCGGAGATGACTGTGAGAAGGTCGACTACGGAGCTTTGTATGAGAACAGATTTGATATACTTCATAAGGCTTGCGAGAACTTTATGGAAGCCGTTAAAAAGGACGAAGAATTAAAAGAGAAATTTGATGACTATTTAATTAAGGAAAGTTTTTGGCTTGTAGACTATGCTCTTTATACGGCAATAAAGGCTCATGAAAATGGATGCTCATGGCTTGACTGGGATGAGGACCTTAAGAAGAAAGATGCACTTGCCATAGCCAAATTAAAAGAAGAAGAGAAGTTTTCTTCCGAGATAGATTTTGTTTATTTTTGTCAATATATGTTTGATGCCCAGTGGAAAAAGTTAAGAGAGTATGCCAATGAAAAAAAGGTAAAGATAATCGGAGACCTTCCTTTTTATGTATCGCTTGACAGTGCTGACGCATGGGCTCATCCGGAAGTCTTCCTTATGGATAAGGATCTTACTCCGACTGTTGTTGCGGGTTGTCCTCCCGATGCGTTTTCCTCAACAGGACAGCTCTGGGGGAATCCTATCTATGACTGGGCTGCGCTCAAAGCAGACAAATACGATTGGTGGGTAAGAAGAATAAAGCGTAACTACCAGTTCTATGATGTTATAAGAATAGATCATTTCCATGGTTTCTGTGATTATTACGCAGTACCTTATGAAGATGAGACTGCTGTTAACGGTAAACTTGAAAAAGGACCGGGCATGGATCTTTTTGGCGAGCTTAAGAAACAGATAAGCGATCTTAAGATCATAGCAGAGGATCTTGGAAATATGACTCCCGAAAATGAGAAGCTGCTTAAAGATACCGGATTCCCCGGAATGAAGGTTCTTCAATACGGTTTTACCAGTTGGGACAGCTGCTATGTAAATCATCGTCACACTCAAAACTGTGTTGTTTATACAGGAACTCATGACAATACCCCCACACGGGCATGGGTTGAGGAGATCAATGACGGAGAGCGTGACTTTACGCGAAGATATATTAACAGTTTAAATTCCGACTATGGTCAGCTGGTCTGGGATATAATAAGAGAAGCATACAGATCTGTTGCGGATCTTTGCATAATACCTCTTTGGGATTATCTGTGCCTTGGAAAAGAGGCAAGGATCAATTCACCGGGTACTTCGGAAGGGAATTGGCAGTGGAGATTACGTCCTAATTTCCTCTCAAATGAACTTGCCGGAAGTATAAGGGGACTTGCCGAGGTTTACAGCAGGATACCAAAATAAGAAATCCATTAGTAGAAATTGCCCAATTATTACATCGAACGTAACAATTATGGTCTAAAAGTAACAAAAACGTAAAAAACTCTTGATTTTGTTTCAGAGTCATGGCAAAATATGACGCAGATGAAATATTTTGTAACATTTTTGAAACAATTAACAAGAGAGGTTGTTATGAATTTTAGTAAGAAGGCAATAGGATTTATTACAGGTTTACTTATAGCAGTAAGCACATTCGGACCCGCGTCCTCACTTTATATGTCACATGTTGATGCAGCAGTAGGTGGAAAGCTCATCTCTGAAAAAGAGTATCAGCGTATGTATATGAATCAGGTAAAGGCTACCGAGAAGTATGGATATGTTGGAAACAGCACAGGCTACAGCACACGTATATCTACCATAAACAAGGCTCTTATCAACACGACCCTTGATGAGGTGATCAAAAAGTCTCAGGTTAAGATCGATAAACAGACCTTTGAACTTATGTGCCGCGTGGTACAGGAAGAAGCAGGTCCTGTAAGTTATGAAACAAGAGAACTTTTGGCAGAGGTTATAGTTCACCGCGGACTTGACAGTGCTTTCCCTTCAAACATCCATGATGTACTTTATGCACCTAAGCAGTTCACATGTGTACACGGTAGTGCAATAAACAGGGTAAGAGTAGACGGTATCACGATCAATGCCGTTAAGGATGCACTTCTTGAATGTCAGCATCCCCAAAAGGTTTTATTCTTCAGAGCAAGATATTATTTTGCAGGCTTAAAACCTTATAAGTCAATGGACGGAACATATTTTTCATACGGAAGATATTAATATTTAGAACCGGGCAGTCGATGCCCGGTTTTTTTCTGCTGATACTAAGGAATTCTCCTGCCTTTGGAGAGCCTCTTGTCCGTTTGGGAGTGAATTGAAGTCTTGAAAGTTTACCTCTGTTATTGTATTCTAAACGGTAGGGGGAAAAACTATGTCCAAAATTACTATATTAGAGGAAGAAACAGGAATAAATATAAGTCCCACCTTATACGGTGTGTCTATAGATGATAAGTATTTTGCATGTGACGGTGGCTTGAATGCCAACATGGTCGCAAATTACAGTTTCGATGAACCCAATCATTTGTCGGATTGGAGATATTGCGGTGGAACCATCCGCTCAGGAGAAGGAATACGCGGTAAATCTCTTTATGCCAAGATCTACAGCGAAGGAGAAGGAATACTTACCAATCTCGGTTATAACGGTAACGGAAAATATATGGATGTTCCTGCAATGGGTATAGTTGAGGGACATACTTATGTTTTTTCCTGCGATATAAGGAGAGTGGATTATCAGGGGCAGATTTATGTTTCCATAGTAAATAAGTCGGGAAGGCCCATAGTTAAATCACGTTCGCTTCAGATCCCGAATGATACCGAATGGCATGGTATATCGGTACTTCTTATGGCTTCCGAAACAATGTGCGGAAAGCTTGAGATCCGATTTAAAGGAAGAGGAACGGTTCATCTTGACCTGGTAAGATTATACGATAAGAATTCCTGGGGAGAGGGTATGGATGCATGGAGCTGCAGCAGGCTAAGAAGAGATCTGGTGCATGCCATAGGAGAAATGCAGCCTTCGTTTTTACGATTCCCGGGAGGCAATGCCGAGGATCCTCCTTATAACTGGAAGGATTATATAGGACGTCTCATTGACAGAAAAAACGATGGGATCTATTCATCGCAGATAGGCGTTTATGAATATTTTTGCCTTTGCGAAGACCTCGGGATGGAGCCTGCGCCAATGCTTTGGAATGAGGATCCCCAGGATTATCTCGACCTTATAGAATTTGCACGGGGCGACTCTTCAAGGGATCATTGGGCAATGATAAGAAGAGATATGGGTCATCCGGATCCTTTTGTTCTTAAGAGGATGAGGGTCAGAGACGAAAATATCAAAAACAAGATATTGGAAAGATATCCTGATTTTATAATGCTGACCAGCAGCACATATTTCCCGAGTAACGGAGAAGTAGACGATACTTTGGAGGCTGCTCTTAATGAAGCTAAAAACTGTACAGAGATGGAAATGAAGGGCAGTGAAAGACATCGAAGCTCTTATATTTCCCTTTTGGGAATGGCTGAATACGGACATTCCGACAGCAGCCTTATCATCTACAATCCACTTTCCGTTACACACAGCGCCAATTATTATGTTCAGCAGCTTTTTGCATCGAATTTAGGTAAAAGAACGGTTAAATTTGACGGATATCTGCCACTTGGACATTATATGTCGGCTACAGCGGATAAGGATGTTGTTTATATAAAATACGTAAATACGGGCTATTATGAGGAGAGAGTTACCATAGAATGCCCGCGCAAAGTTTTTGCGTCATGGGGAGAAGTTCTTACGGCCGATGCTGAAAATGCAAGAGGATCTTTTGCTGAGGAAGGAGCACTTGCCGCCAGAAATATGAGTTCCTTCAATTCCAGCGAACTCGAACAGGTTATAGTAAGTGATTTTTCTCATAAGATAAAAGATAATGAGATTAAATTTACGGCGTCCGCTTACAGTCTTATTGTTATAAGAGCGGAGCTTAAATAGAGGAAGAAATGAAGATCAGTGAAATATTAAAAAACGGAAAAGTCACGGTTTCCATGGAGGTATTTCCTCCGAAAACAGACTCGAGTTTTGACACAGTGGAAAAGGCCGTGGATGAGATAGCCAAACTCAAGCCTGCATTTATGAGTTGTACTTACGGAGCAGGCGGAGGAACCAGTGCATACACCACAAGGATCACCAAAAGGATCAATGAAGCCGGTGTTGTCGGTATGGCTCATCTTACCTGTATCTCTTCTACCGAGGAGACTATAATTCATCAGATAGAAGATCTTAAGGCAGCAGGCATAGAAAATATCCTGGCTTTAAGAGGAGATATTCCCAAAGATATGGACTTTGACGGTAAAAGCGGTTTTTTACACGCCAGTGACCTGATCAGAAGGATAAAGAAGGAATATGAGGATGTTTGTATAGGCGGAGCCTGCTATCCGGAGAAACATCCGGAAGCCGCCACTAAGGAAGAGGATATCCTCCACCTTAAAGAAAAAGTGGATGCGGGTTGTGAGTTTTTCACTACACAGATGTTTTTCGATAACTCCATCTATTATAATTTCTTATACAGAATGAGGGAAAACGGCATTTATGTTCCGGTTATAGCCGGTATAATGCCTGTTACGACAAGACAGCAGATGAAGCGCTCAATAGAGCTTTCAGGTTGTATCATTCCACCCCGTTTTAAGGCGATGGTGGATATGTTCGGAGATAATTCCGCCGGGATGAAGCAGGCAGGGATCATTTATGCTTCCGAGCAGATAGTCGAGCTTCTTTCAAATAATATAAAACATATTCATGTATATACCATGAATAAACCCGATATTGCGGAAGGAATACTTTCCAATCTTAAGGGTATGATATAAAGAGGATAGATATGAACACTGTTTCCATAGATGAACTTAACATAAGATATAAAGATACCGGAGAGGGAGACGTGATCGTTATCCTGCAAGGATGGGGTACCAGACTTGAGGTTTATGACAGCATTGCCAACACACTCGTTTCGGGGTATCGTGTGATACAGTTTGATTTTCCGGGGTTTGGTGAATCCACAGAGCCTCCGGAGCCTTGGGATCCCCGGGATTATGCGGCCTTTTTCATAAAATTCATGAAAAAGCTTGGTATAAAAAAGGCAACGCTTATGGGACATTCTTACGGCGGCCGTGTTATTATCTGTCTTGCATCCGGAGATAAGAGCAAGCTTGGTTTTGAAATCGAAAAGCTTGTTCTTTTTGATGCGGCTGGAATACTTCCTCAAAGGACTGCGGCTCAGGAAAAGAAGGTAAAAAGATATAAAAGACTTAAAGCTTTCCTTTCTTTACCTCCGGTTTATGCTTTGTTTAAGGAGCCCATTGAGCAGTGGAAGAGCAAGCAGGGGTCTGAGGATTACAGAAATGCAACTCCGATAATGCGATCGACTCTGGTAAAGGCTGTTAACACTGATCTGTCGGATAAGCTGCCGGATATAGATTACGAAACTCTTCTTATCTGGGGAGAAAATGATACGGCTACTCCGCTTTCGGATGGACAAAAAATGGACAAGCTCATTCCAAACAGCGGACTTGCGGTTATACAGAATGCAGGACATTATGCTTTCCTTGAGCAGCCGGTTGTCTTTACAAATATATTAAAGTCGTATTTCGGACTATAACTTCTTTGGAGGAATTTAGATTGCAGATAGCGTGGACAGTGTTTGAGAGCGCGGTTTTTGTTCTCATACTTTTAACATATTACTTTATTATGAAGTTTTTCCTTCATATGTTTCAGCTTAACGGTTATAAAAACAAAGAATATCTATCATGGCTTGGAAAGAACAAAAGCAGGGCTTTGTTTCCTCTTATATATCTTTTGCCGGCGGTTTTACTTATTGTTCCGGGCGAAAATAAGGTTTTGACATATGTTGGGATCGGACTATTGATACTTATTTCTTTTGTGCTTGCCATTAATTTTAACGCCTTTGAAAAGGCAGCAACAAAGAAAAAACTGGTGTATACCGCAAGGGTAAAACGGCTTATGATCTGCCTTATACTGGTACCCACCATTGTGGCTACGGTAATAGCGGTTATACATACCGATAATTTTTCTGTTTCGGATATGTCATGGACTCTTATGGAGACGATCGAGGTTTGGACCTTTGCATGTGCCCTGCTTCAGATAGGGATGGTTGTATGTAATCTCATAAATCATCCGATAGAGGTTTCGATCAATAATCATTATATTAATGATGCAAAACGGATGTTAAAAGCCAATCCGGATCTTATTATCATAGGTGTGACGGGAAGTTACGGTAAGACAAGTGTTAAGTATTATCTTCATACCCTGCTTTCGGATTTTTTCGATGTGCTTATCACACCGGAGAGTTACAACACGCCGATGGGAGTGGTAAAGACTATAAGAGGAAGCCTTACGGCCACAAATAAGATATTTATATGTGAGATGGGTGCAAGGCATGTGGGCGATATCAAAGAGATCTGTGATATAGTTCATCCGAAGCACGGAGTTATTACATCCATTGGCCCGCAGCATCTTGAAACCTTTTTCAATATGGAAAATATAATAAGTACCAAATACGAACTAGCCGATGCTCTTCCGGATGACGGGATGCTTTTTGTAAATGACGCAAACAGTTATGTTCATGATGAAAGGGTAAAGCGGCAAAAAGAAGGAAAAGGTCTTCCGGGTGAAGTTGTTTTATACAGTGTGAGAGGATCGGAAGGCTACAGGGCTTCCAATATCACACTGACACAGACAGGAACCGAGTTTACACTTACAGCTCCCGACGGAGAGGTTGAACGCTTTGCGATGCGACTCATAGGAGGTCACAATGTGATCAATGTTGTGGGTGCGATCGCGGTTGCTCACAAGATGGGAGTTTCACTTTCCAAGCTTCGCGTTCCGGTCAGAAGGATAGAGCCTGTTGCACACAGACTTCAGATGAGACAGCACGGGAATGTCACTATCATTGATGATGCATACAATTCCAATCCGGTAGGTTCCAAAGCGGCGGTTGAGACCCTTAATATGTTTGACGGCTTAAGGATACTTGTTACTCCGGGAATGGTGGAACTCGGAGAGAAAGAAGAAGAATACAATTATAAATTCGGAACCTATGCGGCAGAAAATTGCGATCATATTGTTTTGGTCGGAAAGGAAAGAACAAAGCCCATCGCCAAGGGCGCACTTGACAGTGGATTTTCAAGTGATAAACTGTTTGCATTCGATACATTAGAAGAAGCGCTTCAAAAAGCTTATACGATCCCCGGAGAGGGACATAGATATATCCTTCTTGAAAACGATCTTCCGGATAATTATTAAAAGATACGGAGAATAAAAATGAAGACTAAAGTAGCTGTAATTTACGGTGGAAGAAGTGTAGAACATGAGGTTTCCGTTATTTCCGGAATCCAGGCTCTGATGAGCATAGATACGGACAAGTACGAAACCATACCTGTTTATATGACAAAAAACAGTGAGTTTTATGTTGGAGAAGATATAGGAAATATCGAGGCTTATAAAGATATTCCCGGACTTTTGGCAAGATCACGCAAGGTTGTATGGACTAATGAAGATGGAAAAGTTGTTCTTTCTTCCGCAGCCAAAAAGCTTTTTGGAAAGCATAAGGATATTGAAGTTGATATAGCTTTTCCCGTTGTTCACGGAACAAACGTCGAAGACGGTACACTGGTCGGATATTTTAAGACAATAGGACTTCCCTTTGTGGGCTGCGATGTTACGGCAGCTGCAGTGGGTATGGATAAGTATATTCAAAAGACGGTATTAAAGGATAATGATATTCCGGTTTTGGACAGCGTTTGTTTCCATGAAGTTGATTATGAAGATCTCGACGGCATGATAAAAAGGATCGAGGATCGCTTCGGATATCCGGTTATAATTAAGCCTGTAAACTCAGGTTCTTCGGTTGGTATCGCAGTTGCAAAGGATAAGGTGTCTCTTACCGAGGCCATTGATGATGCATTTTCATATTCAACGACCATCCTTGCTGAGCATGCGATCACAAAGCTTAAAGAGATCAACTGCTCCGTTCTCGGAGACGGAAGCGGAGCAAGGGCTTCTATTCTTGAGGAGCCCTTCCATTCAAAAGATATCTTAAGCTACGAGGACAAATACATGGGCGGCGGTAAAGGCGGCTCAAAGGGCAGCGGGTCAAAAGGAGCCGGTATGGCATCGGTATCCAGAAAGATTCCTGCGGATCTTCCGGAGGCAAGAACAGAGGAGATAAGAAATTATGCGGTTAAAGCTTTCCTGGCACTTGGCTGCTGCGGAGTTGCGCGTATAGATTTCATGATAGATGAAGAGACAGATGAACTTTATTTTAATGAAATAAATACCATACCCGGGTCACTTTCATTTTATCTTTGGGAGCCCACCGGTGTTCCTTACAGCAAGCTTCTTGACGAGATGATAGAGCTTGGACTTAAGAGAGCCAGAAGGGATGCCAATACCACTTATACATTTGAGACCAACATTCTTTCCAATAATGCTTTTTCGGGGGCAAAGGGAAGCAAAGGAAGCAAACTATGATCAATCCGGATGCCAATAGTCCGATAGCTGTATTTGATTCAGGTGTCGGCGGTATTTCAGTACTCAGGGAACTCGTCCGCATAATGCCGGGCGAGGATTTCCTTTTTTATGGGGATACAAAAAATGCCCCTTACGGGACGAAAAGCAAAGAAGAGGTAAGGGAGCTTACCACAGCTCATGTTCAGGAGTTTATGGAGCGTGGGGTAAAAGCAGTTTGCATTGCCTGTAACACCGCAACGAGTGCGGCTGTACGCTCTTTGAGGGGAGAGTATCCCGATTTTCCCATAGTGGGAATAGAGCCTGCGATAAAGCCGGCTTCTTCTTTTATGGAGCATCCCAAAATCCTTGTTATGGCGACGCCCATGACGATAAGAGAAGAAAAGTTCAAACGCCTTATGGCAAGGTTTGAGGATAAGGCGGAAATACATCCCCTTCCCTGTCCGGGATTGATGGAATATGTTGAGCGTGGGAAGGCCCACACTCCTGAAATAAAAGCTTTTCTAAAGGTTTTATTGGCAGAATACACCGGTGAGGGTCATTTTGGACCCATGGATGCTGTTGTTACCGGCTGTACCCATTATCCCTTTGTTGCCGGAGATATTTTAGAAGTCTTGGGAGAGGGCTGCAAACTGTTTGACGGGGCTGAAGGGACTGCTAAAGAGGTTAAAAGACGCCTGGAAAAAACAGGAATCTTGCGGGAAGATGGCCATAAAGGTGAAGTGACCTTCGAAAACAGCAGCAATGATGAGGCAAAGATAAGACTTTGCCAAAAGCTTCTTTACGGCAACACAGGATCATAGACCGTGTCATCGGAGCACCAAAAGTCCGCTGTATGTTTTTGAAATTTTATAGAATTTGGCACTATCTTTTTTTACAATAATGGTTTATTATATATAGCACAATATATAGTGCGCGAGGCGTGGAGGCCACAATATTTAGTAGATATTTGCGATAAGGAGAATATATCTTGGGTACGATAGAAGTCAGAACCAACGTTATAAAAAGAAACGGCCGTGAGGTTGATTTTCACGAGGATAAGATTAAAAACGCCATAATCAAGGCCAATAACGAGGTTGAAAATGTTTATAAGCTTAATGAAGCGCAGATTCAGGCGGTTGCGGATAATATAGCCAAGCGTGTTGCGAATTCTTCGCATGCCGTAAATGTAGAAGATATCCAGGATATGGTTGAGACCGGTATAATGGAGATGCGCTGCTATGAGGTTGCTCAAAAATATGTCCGTTACAGATATAAAAGAGAGCTTTCCCGTAAGACCAATACCACGGATAACGGTATTTTGGCTCTTATCGACCAGCTCAATGAGGAAGTAAAACAGGAAAATTCCAATAAAAATCCCGTTATCAATTCAACACAGAGAGATTACATGGCGGGAGAGGTGTCAAGAGACCTTACGAAGCGCGTTCTTTTGCCGGAAGACGTTGTAAGAGCTCATGAAGAAGGAATAATCCATTTTCATGATTCGGATTATTATGCACAACGTGAGCATAACTGTGACCTTATCAACTTAGAGGATATGCTTGAAAACGGAACGGTTATTTCAGAGACTCTTATCGAGAAGCCTCACAGCTTTTTTACAGCCTGCAACGTAACTACCCAGATAGTTGCGCAGGTAGCGTCCAATCAGTACGGAGGACAGTCGTTTTCACTTGCGCATCTGGCACCGTTTGTTGATATAAGCCGTTCAAAGATCAGGAAGCAGGTTATAGCGGAACGAGAGGAATGCGGAGAGATATTAAACGACGATATAATTTCAAAGCTCACCGAAATGCGCCTTCATCATGAGGTTAAAAGCGGTATACAGACTATTCAGTATCAGCTCATAACTCTTATGACCTGCAACGGTCAGGCGCCTTTTGTAACGATGTTTATGTATCTTGATGAGGTGGAAGACGAGCGTACCAAAAAAGATCTTGCCATGATCATTGAAGAAGTACTCCTTCAGCGTATAGAAGGTGTTAAGAATGAAAAGGGAGTATGGGTAACACCGGCTTTCCCCAAGCTTATTTATGTACTTGATGAGGATAATATAACAGAGGATGCTCCCTACTATTATCTTACGGAGCTGGCAGCTAAGTGTACGGCCAAGAGGATGGTTCCGGATTATATATCCGCAAAGGTTATGAAGGAATTAAAAGGCGGAGATCTTTACACCTGCATGGGATGCAGAAGCTTTCTTACCCCGGATCGTTTCACCGATAACGGCATAGGCAATATAGCTAAGGCTAAAAATTATATCAAGGGTAAACATAAATACTACGGCCGCTTTAATCAAGGTGTCGTAACGATCAATCTTGTGGATGTAGCATGCTCGGCAGATGGGGATATGAATATATTCTGGGATATCCTGGATGACCGCCTTGAGCTTTGCCACAAGGCACTCAGATGCAGACATGAAAGGCTTCTGGGAACTGTTTCGGATGTTGCTCCCATACTTTGGCAGCATGGTGCACTTGCGAGACTTGGAAAGGGCGAAAAGATAGATCCTTTACTCTTTGACGGATATTCCACGATCAGTCTCGGATACGCGGGACTTTATGAGATGTGTTACAGAATGCTTGGTGTTTCACATACCGATCCCAACGGAAAAGAATTTGCCCTTAAGGTGATGAAGCGTCTTAATGATAAATGTGCGGAGTGGAAAGCATCTGAGAATATTGATTATTCGGTTTACGGAACGCCCTTAGAGTCCACGACTTATAAATTTGCCAAGTCACTTCAAAAGAGATTTGGCATCATACCTCATGTAACAGATAAAAATTATATCACGAATTCATATCACGTGCATGTGACCGAAGAGATTGATGCGTTCCAAAAGCTGAAGTTTGAATCAGACTTCCAGAAGCTTTCTCCGGGAGGCGCTATCTCATATGTTGAGGTGCCTAACATGCAGACCAATATACCGGCGGTACTTTCTGTTATGAGGTTTATCTACGACAACATAATGTATGCGGAGTTAAACACCAAATCTGACTACTGCGAATGCTGTGGTTATGACGGAGAGATCCGTATAGTTGAAGACAGTTCGGGCAAGCTTATCTGGGAATGCCCCAACTGCGGTAATACAGACCAGTCCAAGATGTCGGTCGCAAGGCGTACCTGCGGATATATCGGCACGCAGTTCTGGAATCAGGGTAGAACACAGGAGATCAAGGACAGGGTGCTGCACCTGTAATATATAACGGCCAAAATTATACTTAAATTAGATTATTACGAAAAGTCGTCTTTAAGGCGGCTTTTCTTGATTTTAATAAGGGGATGATAAATAATTTTTGTAATAGGCCGTTAAGTTTTATGAAATATACACCGATATAAAAAACACAATGAGAATCGCTT
>JAILKW010000240.1 GCA_024693455.1 Lachnospiraceae bacterium | reverse complement strand
TTTTGCATGGCACGGTACAACGGATGAAGAATATGAATCACATATCAAAAAGGTACTTTCACATCATTGCAATATAATAATCGATGACGGGGGAGATCTTGTAAATTGTCTTCACACCGAACTTACGGATGAGCTTCAGTACGTATATGGAGGCTGTGAGGAGACAACAACGGGAATTCTCAGACTTATGGCTATGGATCACGCGGGCAAGCTGAAATTCCCCATGGTTATGGTCAACAATGCAGACTGTAAGCATCTTTTTGACAACAGATACGGTACAGGTCAGTCTGTTTGGGACGGGATCAACCGTACTACGAATCTTATAGTAGCCGGCAAGCAGGTGGTTGTTGCGGGATACGGATGGTGCGGTAAAGGTGTTGCCATGAGAGCCAAGGGACTTGGAGCACAGGTTGTTGTTACCGAGATAGATCCCATCAAAGCCATCGAGGCAGTCATGGACGGATTTACTGTTTTACCTATGGCACAAGCAGCAAAGATCGGTGATTTCTTCGTTACGGTTACAGGTTGTGACGGCGTTATCACAGTTGATCATATGAAGACAATGAAAAACGGAGCTATCCTTTGTAATGCAGGACATTTCGATGTAGAGATCGATATGGCAGGTCTTAGGAAGGCAGCTCTTTCACAGATAGACCAAAGAGCAAATATCATTGGATACGAAGTTCGTCCCGGTGAGTTTATTTATGTACTTGGTGAGGGAAGACTTGTCAACCTTGCCTGCGGAGACGGACATCCTGCTGAGATCATGGATATGAGTTTTGCTATTCAGGCTCTGTCTGCAAGATATCTTACACAGCATAGGGATGAACTTAAAGAGAAGCTCATTGTTGTACCGAGGGAAGTTGACCTTGAGGTTGCCAACCGCAAGCTCTCATTCCTTGGGATCACTATTGATAAGCTTACTCCTGAGCAGGAAGCTTATCTTAATGATTCGCAGGTATAGTTTTTAGAGGAAGAATGATTTGGAAGAAAACATAATTCAGACGGTGGTGCTGATAATACTTCTTGCTCTTTCCGGATTTTTCTCATCAGCCGAAACAGCTCTTACAACGGTTAACCGTATAAGGCTTAGGACGATGGCGGAAGGCGGAGATAAGAGGGCGGAGCTGGCGCTTACCGTCACTGAGGATATGCATAAGATGCTCTCGGCTATTCTGATAGGCAATAATATCGTCAATCTGTCGGCTTCATCACTGGCGACTATGCTGGCGGTACGTTTGCTCGGAAGCTACGGAGCAGGAGTGGCAACAGGTATACTGACGCTGCTAATTCTTATTTTCGGAGAGATCACTCCCAAGAATATGGCAACCGTTAAGGCTACTGAATTGTCACTTAAGGTTGCAGGCATAATAAAGTTTCTTATGACGGTTCTTACACCGATTATAGTTATAGTTAACTTTTTGTCGGGCGGACTTATGAGACTGCTCGGAGTTGTTCCGGGGACTAAGGCTGAAGGGATGACTGAAGAGGAGTTTCTTACTATAGTCGATGTCGGAAGCGAGAAGGGTATCATCGAAGAGGATGAAAAGGATTATATCAATAATATTTTTGATTTTTCCGATACAACGGCAAGAGAAGTTATGATACCGAGAATAGACGTCACAATGGTCAATGTAAATTGGTCATATGAGAAGCTGATGAGTGTGTTTTCGAGAAATATGTTTACGAGGATGCCTGTTTTTGAGGGAGATACCGACCATGTTATCGGTATGCTCAACATGAAGGATCTTCTTACCATGGACAATAACAGATCCTTTGCGGTAAGGGATTATCTTAGGGAAGCATATTTCACATTTGAACAGAAGAATACTTCGGATCTTTTTGAAGAGATGCGAAGAGGACATATATCACAGGCCATTGTTCTTGACGAATACGGTGCGGTGGCGGGTATTGTTGCTCTTGAGGATCTGCTTGAGGAACTCGTTGGAGAGATACGCGATGAATACGATTTTTACGAAGAGGACGATATCAAGCAGATAGGCGACTTTGAATATGTAGTAAACGGCTCCATGAATCTTGAAGATCTTTGTGAGGAGCTTTCACTGCCTTTCACCTCCGAAGATTATGATACCATAGGAGGTTATCTGATCGGAGAGTTCGATCATTTTCCTAAAAAGGGAGAGACCTATGTTTCGGAAGACGGTATCATCCTTTCGGTTTACGGAGTGAGGAAGAAGAGAATAGAAAAGGTAAGGATAAAGCTGCCTGAGGTGGTAAGTGAAGATAGCACGGACGGAAAAGAGGAAGAGGATGTTTCATAAGAAAAAGACGGCTGCCGTATTGCTTTTTCTTACGCTTGCGGTCGGACTTTGCGGCTGCGGAGTTGATTATGAAAAGCAGGATGAGCTAAAGGCTTCGGGGATCAAAAAGCTTGAAAGCTATCAACCAAAAGAGGCGCTTGCGGATTTTGAAAAGGCTATTGCACTGGCAGGAACAAAAGCAACAAAGAGCGAGGTGGATCTTTGCTATTACAAAGGGACTGCCCAGACTATGATGGGTGAATATGATGATGCCATAGAGACCTATGACGGCCTTATAAGTTATGATGATAAAGACGAAAAAGCTTATTTTTTAAGAGCATGCGTTAAGGTAAAAGCCGGTGATATTTCAGGCGCAAAAGACGATTATGAAACGGCATTCAGGCTTACCGAAGATGGGGATGTATATTTTTACGGCTTTACGCAGCTTATGACAGAGGGCTATAAAGTTGAGGCTATGGAGTTTTACGAAGAGACAAAAGACAGCATCGAAGATACTAAAAGATTGTTTTACGAACAGATAGCCATATATGAAGAAAAGGGTGATTTCGATAAGGCAAGGGAGGCTGCTTCGCAGTATCTGGCACTTGATGCCGATAACAAAGCGGTTGGAAGAGAATATGATTTCCTGGAAATGCTAAAATAGAGGGGAGAGACTAAAGGTATGAATATTTTGATCAAAGGTGGAACAGTTATAAATCCCGCCACAAATATGGAAGAGGAGGCAGATGTATTTATATCTCACGGATTGGTGGAAGAGATCGGAAAGAATCTGTCGGATGAATTTGCCGAGGAGATAATAGATGCACACGGATGCTTTGTTTGTCCGGGCTTTGTGGATCTTCATGTACATTTAAGAGATCCGGGACAGACTCACAAGGGAGATATAGCTACCGAGTCAAAGGCGGCTTCAAGGGGAGGATATACCACAATATTTGCCATGCCCAACACAACTCCCGTAGTGGATAAAGAGGACATGATCGAATATGTTCAGATGAAGGGAAATGATGTCGGACTTGTCGAAGTAAGACAGGTTGGAGCCATTACCGAAGGCATGGAAGGCGAAGTGGTTTCCGATATGGAAGGCATGATGGACGGAGGATGTATAGCCTTTTCCGAAGACGGAAAGAGTGTTATGGATTCCGGAGTCTTAAGAGAGGCTATGCAGATCGCAAAAAATCATGACGTACTTATAATGTCGCATTGTGAAGATAAAAACCTGGTCTGGGGCGGAGTAATGAATGCCGGTAAAAAAGCCGAAGAACTTGGCTTGCCGGGTATTACAAATGCAGTGGAAAATATCATCGTTGCAAGAGATCTAATGCTTGCCGAAGAGACCGGAGCCAGAGTTCATCTTTGCCATTGCTCCACAAAAGAATCGGTGGAGATGCTTGCGGCTGCCAAGAAAAAAGGCGCCAATGTAAGCGGAGAGGTTTGCCCTCATCATTTCACCCTCAGTGAAAAAGATATTCCGGGTGCGGATGATGCGAACTTTAAAATGAATCCGCCGCTTAGGACCAAAAAGGATGTGGAGGCTTTGAAGGGAGCTATTTCAGTCGGAACAATAGAAGCCATTTCAACCGATCATGCTCCTCACAGTGAAGAAGAAAAAGCGCAGGGATTTTTGGAAGCCCCCTTCGGAATAGTGGGAATGGAAACAGCTGCGGCTCTTACATATACCAATCTCGTGCTTGGAGGATATATTTCTCCCATGGGAATGATAAGTGCTCTCAGCACAAATCCCGCACGCATAGCCAAAATAGACAGAGGCGATATTTCAGTCGGAAAGACAGCCAATATCACTATCTTCGATCCCTCTTTTGAATATGAGATCCATGCTTCGGATCTTGCAGGCCCGGCCAGAAATATGCCGTATGAGGGAATGAAGGTTAACGGAAGGGTTGTCGGAACGATCCTTAAAGGTAAGATTACATACAGATATGTGGATTAAAGAGGTTTGAAATGATAAACAGATTAATAGAAGAGATAAAAAAGAAAGAAGCACCGATAGTTGTGGGACTTGATCCCCAGCTTTCCTTCCTGCCGGAGCATCTTCTCGAGACGGCAAAAAAGGAAGCGGGTGAGGGACTTGAGGCGGTTGCGGCTGCGGTACTTGCTTTTAATCGCAGGATCATAGATGCGACTTACGATCTCATTCCCGCAGTTAAGCCCCAGATAGCGATGTATGAGCAGTTTGGGATACCGGGACTTATTGCGTATAAGGAAACGGTTGATTATGCCAAAAAGAAGGGACTTGTGGTTATAGCCGATGTTAAAAGAGGAGATATAGGTTCCACATCTGCAGCTTATGCGGATGCTCATCTCGGAAGCGTTTCGGTTTTCGGAAAGACATTTGAACCCTTCGGTGCAGATATGGCTACTGTAAATCCTTACCTGGGAAGTGACGGAGTAAAGCCGTTTTTGGATGTCTGCAAGGAGCATGACAAGGGAATATTCATCCTCGTAAAGACTTCCAATCCTTCCAGCGGAGAGTTTCAGGACAAGAAGCTTGGTAAGAAAACGCTTTATGAGCAGGTTGGCCAGATGGTGGAAAAATGGGGTGAGGACTTAAGAGAGGGTCAGTACTCCAATGTAGGTGCGGTTGTCGGCGCGACTTATCCCGAGGTCGGAAAGCAGATGAGAAAAGCCATGCCTCATACCTACATCCTTGTTCCGGGATACGGGGCACAGGGCGGTAAGGGAGAAGATCTTGCTGTATTTTTTGATAAGGACGGTCTTGGAGCCATTGTTAATTCGTCCAGAGGGATCATAGCTGCTTATAAGAATGAGGCTTACTCGAAGTATAAAGAAGAAGGCTTTGATGAGGCTTCAAGGGCAGCGGTTTTGGATATGAAAAAAGATATTTTAGGAGCAATAGGTAAAAAATGATAGAACCCAGACATACGGCAAAGGTATATAGACAGGAGCCGATCGCAGACGGAATTTACAGTATGTGGATAAAGACACCGGCGGCTTCTGTTGCAAGAGAGGGGCAGTTTATAAATGTTTATATGGAAGACGGAGCACATATTTTGCCCCGTCCTATTTCCATCTGTGAAGTAAAGGAAAAAGCCGGTCTGCTCAGGATCGTTTATCGTATCGCGGGCAAAGGAACGAAGGCCTTTTCCAAGCTTCATGCCGGTGATGATATTGATGTATTCGGCCCCATTGGTAACGGGTTTCCGGAAGTAAACGGGAAAGTACTTTTATTTGGCGGCGGTATCGGAATACCTCCCATGCTTTTTGCGGCTCAAAAATACAAAAAAAACGCCACTTCGGTTTTGGGATTCAGAAACGAGACATTTCTTTTGTCTGATTTTGGACTTACGAGGGGCCATATATTTGTTGCCACCGAGGATGGCAGCAGCGGAGTTAAGGGGACCGTTATCGATGCTATTGCCGATGCCGAAGTAGAGGCAGATGTAATATTTGCGTGCGGTCCTCTTCCGATGCTAAGAGCTATAAAAAGCTATGCAAAAGAACACGGTATACCGGCTTATGTTTCAATGGAAGAAAGAATGGCCTGCGGAGTCGGAGCCTGTCTCGGCTGTGTTACCAAAACGGTTTCGGTCGATGAACATTCTCATGTAAATAATGCAAGGGTATGCAAAGACGGACCTGTATTTTTTGCAGAGGAGGTGGAGCTATGATGGCTGATCTGTCGGTAGAGATGTTTGGCATAACTTTTAAAAATCCTGTTATGACAGCATCCGGAACTTTTGGCAGCGGAATGGAATATGATGAATTTTTCGATATTTCACAGCTTGGAGCCGTAGTTACAAAGGGAGTTGCGGCAGTGCCATGGGAAGGCAACCCTACCCCGCGTATAGCAGAGACACCTTCAGGTATGCTTAATGCTATCGGCCTTCAAAATCCCGGTGTGGACGTGTTTTTGCAAAGGGATCTTCCTTTTTTAAAGACCAAGGATACAAAGGTGATAGTAAATGTCTGCGGACATACCGAAGAGGAGTATCTTACGGCTGTCGAAAAATTAACTGAAGGAGAGGGAATAGATGCTTTTGAGATCAATATTTCCTGCCCCAATGTTAAGCAGGGGGCACTTGCCTTCGGAACAGATCCGACAACTGTTGAGCGCATTACTTCAAGCATCAAAAAAGTATCAAAGGTTCCTGTTATAATGAAGCTTTCTCCCAATGTTACGAGTATAGCCGAGATAGCAAAAGCCGCCGAAAGCGGTGGTGCTGACGGTATATCGCTTATCAACACGATAACCGGTATGAAGATTGATATTGATAATCAGAGATTTTTGCTTGCAAACAAGACCGGAGGAATGAGCGGGCCTGCTGTTCACCCGGTGGCTGTAAGAATGGTATACGAGGCTGCAAACGCCGTTTCCGTTCCCATTATAGGAATGGGAGGAATAAGTACGGCTGAGGATGCGATAGAGATGATACTTGTGGGAGCAAGTGCCGTTTCTATAGGTACGGCTAATTTTACGGATCATTTTACAACATTAAATGTTATAAAAGGTATAGAAGAATATATGAAAAGACATGGTATAAGCCGTGTAAAGGATATGGTTGGAATAGTGAAGTAAGGAGATTTGACATGGAAAGCTATAAAGAAGAATTTATTCATTTTATGATAGATTGTAAGGTTTTGAAGTTTGGAGATTTTACCACAAAGAGCGGAAGAAAAACTCCTTTTTTCGTAAATACGGGTTTTTACAGAACCGGAATGCAGCTTAAGAAGCTTGGCGAGTATTATGCCAGGGCAATTCATGAGGCTTTCGGAGAGGATTTTGATGTACTTTTCGGACCTGCATATAAGGGAATACCTCTTTCGGTCACGACTTCTATCGCAATGTCGGATATGTATAATGCGGATATTTCGTATTGCTCCAATCGTAAGGAGGCAAAGGATCACGGTGAGCAGGGCGTATTGCTCGGAAGCCCGATATCTGATGGAGACAGATGTGTCATAATCGAAGACGTTACTACTGCAGGAACTTCCATAAGGGAGACCTACCCCATCCTTAAGGCACAGGGAGATGTGTCTGTTCTCGGACTTGTTGTATCCGTAGACAGGATGGAAAGGGGAACCGGAGACAAAAATGCACTTGATGAGATAGCAGACGAATTCGGAATGAAGACAACCGCAATAGTTACAATGAAAGAAGTGGTTGAATGTCTGTATAACAGACCTTATAATGGAACGGTCGTAATAGATGACGAAAGAAAAGCGGCTATAGATGCATATTATGAGGAATACGGTGCATAGAGTTGGAAAAGAAAAACGTAGGGCGCTATATATTTAAGATAGTGCTTTTTATACTGTATATGTTGATACTCACCTATCTTTTGTTCTTTGCGGAAGAGGTGGGCAGAGGGGTGTCACAGGAATTAAGATATAATCTGACTCCGTTTAAGGAGATAAACAGATATATTACTTACAGAAAGCAGATAGGAGAACTCGGGTTTTTCCTTAATATCTACGGTAATATATTGCTTCTTGTGCCCCTTGGTTTTTTACTCCCGGCAATTTTTTGGGGAGAGAAGCATTATCCGGTTCTCGCAATAGGGATCTGTTTTTTGTTTTCGGTAGGAGTGGAATTGACACAGCTTGTTACGAGGCATGGATGCTGCGATGTGGATGATGTAATACTAAATACCATCGGTGGAATGATAGGTTATTTACTTTACAGGATCTACAAGTTTATCGGAAGGAAAGTTAATGATTCGAAGAAACAAAAGAAAAACTAAGAAACCGCTGCCGGTGATCTC
>JAILKW010000224.1 GCA_024693455.1 Lachnospiraceae bacterium | reverse complement strand
ACAAAAGTACGAAGGGAAATGCTATTGGAGGAAAACTCTTGGTACGGGAAGCGTGTTTAGCGGTCGATTTAAAACAAAAGTACGAAGGAAAATGCTATCGGAGGAAAACTCTTTGTACAAGGGCCATGATAAGCGCCAGATTTAAAGCAAAAGTACGAAGGGAAATGCTACCGGAGGAGAAATCTTGGTACAGTAGCCACGTTAAGGGGTAGATTTAAAACAAAAGTACGAAGGAAAATGCTATCGGAGGAAAAATCTTGGTACCGACATAAAACAAGGCGATAAAATGTTTTTTTAATATGTTTTGGATTGAAACCTGTGAATTATTGTGACATAATGAAAAAGTAACATTTTGTAACAATTAAAGGAGGAGAAGATGGCAAAAAGAGGGAACAAATTTCTTGGTTTTGTACTGACTGCCGGATTGGTTCTTCAGGGGGTTGCTTCATTTGCAACACCGGTTCGGGCAGAGTCAACGAAAGTACTGACTGAGGCGGAGATGACAGCTGCGTTAAGTCAGTCTCAGGGAACAGCAATGAAAAAGATCGATAATAATAAGGTTGCGGTTCACGATCCGTCTGTTATCAAAAATGAGACAAAGACTGGAACAGAGGGACTTTATTATGTATTCGGCTCACATATGGGAGTGGCAAAGTCGGATGATCTAAGTACATGGACACAGGTAAGCGCCGGTGAAAATGATGCTGCGAGCAAGCTTTTCGGTGTTGTAAAGAACGGGAAGACGGAAGTTGCACCTTTCACGGAAGCTTTTAAGAAGAATGCATATACCGGAAAGGTAAATGTTAAATATAACGGTGCCACGACATCGGCTGCTATTGATTTTGGCACCTTCGATGCATCAGCATGGCATTGCGCTATCGATAATTACACCGACAGTGGAAACATGTGGGCTCCTGATGTTATCTATAACACGACTACAAAAGAATACGCAATGTATCTTTCGCTCAACGGTTCAAAGTGGAATTCGGCAGTAATTCTTTTAACATCAAAAGATATCGAAGGACCTTATGTTTATCAGGGACCGGTTGTTATCACAGGATTTAAAGCAGCTGAAGATAAAGATGCTTTGAGCATGACAAATACAGATATGAAGCTGGTTTACAAGGACCTTACAAAGACTCCCGATCAGTATAAGAAGGTATTTGATCTCATTGAAAAAGGAGAAGGTACCTGGGGAGATTATTTCCCTCATGCTATAGATCCGGCTGTATTCTATGATCAGAAGGGAAATCTTCGCATGGTATACGGATCATGGTCAGGCGGTATCTATGAAATAGAACTTGATGAGAAGACAGGTCTTCGTGATTACACTGTTCAGTATGCGTACAAGCAGGGTGCGACCGAGCGTGATATCGTTTCGGATCCTTATTTTGGAATCCATATCGCAGGTGGCTGGTATGTTTCGGGTGAAGGCCCTTATGTTGAATATATAGACGGAAAATATTATCTTTTCATGTCTTACGGCGGATATGCTCCTGACGGAAATTATCAGATGAGAATATTCAGCTCTGCTAATCCCGAAGGTCCCTATGTTGATACAACAGGGGTAAGCGCAATATATGATAAGTTTACGATAAACTTTAATGCAGACTATGGTGATTGCTACGGAGGTTCGGATTTTGGTGCACCCGGTACCACACGCGGATCACGTCTTATGAATGGATATTCATGGGATACGATGGATAAGGGAGAAATCTCTCAGGGACATAACTCAGCCATAACAGTAGGTGGAAAGAGTTACGTTATCTATCATACGAAATATGACAACGGAACAGTAGAGCATAATTTAAGATGTCATGAACTTTATACTATAGATGGTGCACTTGTGGCAGCTCCTTATCAGTATGATGCTTCCGTAAAGGACAAGACATCCTATACAACAGCTGATGTAGCAGGTGAAGTAGGAGTGATCTTCAATCGCTATGATTCGAATCAGCATTGGAGCGGTGGTGTCAGTGTTGCAAATGGAGGCGTGGGCTCCAACAAAAATCCCGGAGGATTTGTTTGCGATACTCCTGAGTACATGACATTTAAAGATGATGGAAAAGTGCTTCTTGGTAATAAAGAGATCGGAAGCTGGAAGATCAAGTCCGGAAAGAGTATGGAGATCACTATCACATCTTCTTACAACAACGCTTATATTCCGGGAACTTATGATTGTCTCCTTGTTGAGCAGAATGCAGACGGAGTGTTAAAGACCTGCTTTACAGGTATCTGTCAGAAGTCCGGAATCGGAATCTGGGGGACAACCGAATCTGTTACCGATGAGTATGCGGTAGCTTATACACAGGCTAAAAAAGAGGTTGCACTTCCTACAGCAACAGCATATGATATCACTCTTCCCGTAGAAGGATGCTACGGTGCCAACGTTTCATGGAAGAGCAGTAACGCAAAAGTAATGTCAGATGATGGTAAGGTTGGCAAAGTTACTTCCAGGGTTGAGGTTACCATGACAAAGACCATTGCCAAAGGTAACGTAAGTTATAAAAAGGATTACACCGTATTTGTTGAGCCGGTAGATACTACCGAAGGAAAGGTCAATGTAAATCTAAGTAAGGGTAAGGCCGGAAACACGGTTGACAATCCGTTCAAGGGTGAGAAAATAAAGAACCTTAACATAAGTTACAGCGTTAAGCTTAAGAAAAAGTCGAATGCCAAGGGCGGCGTTATGACCTTCTATAACAGTAAGACAAACAAATACGCAGTTGTTGGTGCCGGTGGTAATATTGCATTTAATGCAGGCTCAGCAGGAAAGCTGAATGTAAATGTCCGTAAGGCATCCACGAAGCTTAAAGCCAATAAGAAGTACACTTACAAGATCAGCATTTCCGGTAAGAAACTTGTTATCAAAGAAAATGGTAAGACTGTTAAGACAGTTAAGAATGCAGCAGTTAAAAAGCTTCTTAAGTTTATTAAGAGCTGTGACAGGTTTGTATGGGGCAACGGAACCAAGAAGTATATGAAGGGTAAGACAGAAGCCTGCAAACTTTCAAATGTGATCATCAGTGACAAAAATGCGACTTCGTTTAAGGGATTCAAGAAGTCATACGGAATCGGTAATAACGTAAAGCCTGTTGAATTTAAGAATGCATTTAAGGGCAAGTCAATGGATTCACTTTCGGTAAGCTATACTATCAATTATAAGAGTGTACCTGATGTTTACGGCGGACTCTTTGCGTTCCTTAACTCAAAGACAGGCGGAAGAGTTTCCCAGCAGGCAATTCCTTATACCTGCTATAACGAGTCACTTCCGGATCCCAATAAATGGATCGATGTCAAAACTTTTGCTAATTACACCGATACCGGGAAAAATATCAAGATAAGCTATACGGTGACTCCTGATGAATATCGTCTTTATATCAATGGTGAATATATCAAAGACCTTAATATTGCAGGTTCGGGAGCAACCTATAAGGATATGCTGAAATTTATTTCTACCTGTGATAAGTTCTATGTAGGCGTTGATTCGACATCTTCCTTCTGGGGCTCGGTTGTGGAAGCAACTATTAAGAACGTGAATATCAGCATTAACAGTATCTCAAAGGTCAGAGCATTTTAACTCAGTCGGAGAAATCCCCCACCTCTAAGCGTTAGCGTAGGTGGGGGGTTATGAGCGAGTCTTGACATTGACATAATAATACCCGGTTATCTTCGGATAGCCGGGTTTTATCATAGGGAATTTTTTCAAAGCAATATGATATAATGTATGTACTTAGTGCCCTATTATCAAATAAGTCATATTTATTACTTGTCTAAATCGTCTCAGGATGTGTTGTCACAAATCGTCGTACCACTCGGTACACATTGTCAGATGATGATTTATTCAGAAAAAAACAGACGGGATATTTGATAGCAGGATTACCGGGATCTGCACGAATTGGTGTGGTTTTTATGTTATTTACAAAATGGGATTCGGGAGGTATTCATGGGATTTCGTAAAATGAGAAGGTTTAAACAGGAAATGCCAAAAGAGGTATGTGAGAGGATTTTAAGAGAGAGAGAAGCCGGAGTTCTTGCAGTATTGGGGGACGACGGATATCCGTATACGGTTCCCCTCAATTACGCGTATGTAGACGGAAAGATACTTTTTCATGGGGCAAAAGACGGACATAAGGTTGATGCATTAAGGGCATGTGATAAGGCAAGCTTTTGCGTAATAGATGCGGATGATGTTGTGGCTGAAAGGATGCTCACCCATTTTCGAAGTGTTATCGCTTTCGGGAGAGTCAGGATCATCGACTCCGGCGATGAAATGAAGGATATTGCAAGAAAAATAGGACTCAGATTTTATCCTAATGAAGAGGCTGTTGAAAAAGAAATAGCAAGGGAAGTAAGAAGTCTTGCCTGCTTTGAGATGACAATAGAGCATCTTTCGGGAAAAGAGGATATGGATCTTATAAGACAAAGAAATAACGGTTAGGGGGAATTATGGATAATTATGATGGGCTCAGTCTGATATACCCAAAAGGGTATGACAGGACAACCGAAAAGAAAATGTCTGATTTCGGATTTGTTACCGATCTTCAGATTGATGATATGATCATTTTAAAGACCGACAGATTCAGAGGATTTTCACAGCTTGATCTTAAGAATTTTTTTACCTGTGATGAAAATGTTATTTCATACAGGCTGGCTGTTATCGGAGACATCATAGAAAATGAAGTTCTTTACAATACTTTTCTTTCCGCGATACCAAAGATAATGAACATAAATGATATGAGAAAAGTTTTATCCGCCGATCATACGGTTGAAAGTGCACTCAGCTCGGTTCGATATCTTGAGATGTATATTGAGATGGTGGAGCTTTTCGGAGACGCATTTGAAAAGGTAAATGTTGAATCCGAAGGTCTGAAGGAACTTGTTTTGCTATTGTCTGATATCAGACAAAGCGACGACTATAAGAACTTAAAGGTGAATCTCGGAAAACTTGAAAGAAATTTTGGGACGGTGAAAAGTGTTACCATAGGTGTTAATCTTGACGAGAATTTAAGACCGGCACTGGCAGGAGTGATCTCCGTAAACGAGACTCCGTTTCATGCGGGCAACATAATGGATAAACTGCTTGGAAGAACAGGTGAGGATTCACGTGCTTTAATGACACCGCTTTATCCGCTTACACACGGACTTCACGGAGAAGAAACAAGAACCTTCAACATGAACATGCAAAGCGCATTATTTACTATCTTCCAAAAAACCATAAAGGATTTTGAACCCAAGACTCAAAACTATTACAGTGAAAATACTGCGATATTTATTTCTCTGCTTGATGACATAAGATTTTTGACAGCGGGAGCAACCTTTGTTTTAAGAATGAGGGAGCAGGGATATAAGATGACAAAACCTGTTGCGCATCCAATGGAAGAAAAGGTTTTTGCTCTTAAAAATGTATATAATCCGGGCCTTGCGATCCATTCGGGAGGAGATACTCTTGTCTCAAATGATGTCACATTTGATGATAAGGGAAGATTTTATATAGTTACAGGTCCCAATCACGGAGGCAAATCTATATTTTGCTATTCGATAGGAATGGCACAGGCATTGTTTCAGCTTGGACTTTATGTTCCGGCCGAAAGTGCCGAGATGAGTCCGGTTTCGGATATTTATACACACTTCCCTACATCGGATGAGGATAACTACGGAAAAGGAAGACTTGAAAGTGAATGTGCAAGACTGGGCGCCATAATGGAGAAGCTAAATGATAATGCGATGCTTCTTATGGATGAAACGTTTTCCAGTACCAGCGGACTTGAGGCCGGATATATCGCTTCGGAAGTTCTTACCGCAATCGGAGTCATAGGCTGCTGCGGAATATATGTTACTCATATTCATGATCTGCCGGAGCATGTTGAGGAGTATAATTCCTATCCCGGTAATCGGACAAAGATAGATAATCTGGTAGCTTTAATGGAAGATAAGGAAAGCGGAAAGCGAAGCTATCGTATAGTCCGTGAAAAACCTGACGGATTGTCATATGCCAGAGATATAGCTGAAAGATACGGACTTAATCTTGAAAAGATAATAAAACGCCCTTCCTTTTAAAAAGGAGGGGCTGTTTTTATATGAAATGCAGTTTATTCGGTTACGGTATAAGAACCGGATCCGAAGGTTTCCGTTTTGCCGTTGGGGAGTACGAGCTTACAGGTAGTTCCTATGGGAACAGTGAACCTGACAGTCATTTTGGAGCCTTCTATATTCCAGTCCGAAATGATACTTCCGTAAGGTGTATTCACACATCCTTTTGCCGCTGTAATACTTCCTCCTGCCTTTGGAGATATTTCAAAGGTCTTATAGCCGGCTTCGGTTTCTTTTATTCCGGCAATCTCTCTGTAGAAGAAGTTTCCGACAGCTCCGCTCGCGTAATGGTTGTAGGAGATCATCATATCTGTTCCGTCATCACCGATGGGACATTGTCCGTTTTCATCAAGTCCGTCCCATCTTTCCCAGATAGTGGTTGCGCCTGATTTAACTTCATAAAGCCATGAAGGACATTTTGTGTTTTCCAGCATTTTAAATGCAACTTCTTCCTGGCCGTTTGCTGCGAGGGCAAACAGGATGTACGGCGTTCCGGGGAAACCGGTTCCGATGCAGTAGTCATTCTTTTTTACGAGTTCTGCCAGATTGGCCGCAGCTTTTTTAGCCGTCTTTTTATCGAACATATCCATGTAAATGGGAAGTACGTAAGCGGTTTGGAATTCTTCCAAAAGTTTTCCGTTTCCGTCTGTAAATTTGCTTATGTATGCATCTTTGACCCTTTCGGAAAGTTTTTCGTACTCGGCTGCTTCGTCATTATATCCGAGCTCTTTCGCAACAAGGGCGGTAAAATGACTTGTGTTTCGAAGAGAAGCCGTTGCTGTCCATTTTGCTCTTCCCTGCCATTGTGACATTTTGGGAACATCCGGGGCAACCCAGTCTCCGAAGTGTAAGGTGGCAGGTGTATTCCAGATATATTTATTCTTCCCGAAGGATAAAAGTCCGGCCCAAAACTTACATGCCTTCACATATTTTTTCATCATGGGATAGCATTTTTTAAGTAATTCTTTATCCCCTCTTGCTCTGTATTCAGCCCAGGGAACAAGAACGCAGGCATCGCCCCACCAGTCGATTGCCATTTGAGGCATCGTTGCAGGGAAACCATATCCCTGTACCGGAACCGTGTTGGGGATACCTCCGGTCGGGAGTTGTTCTGCTCTGACATCACGAAGCCATTTGTCTAAAAATCTGCTCATGTCAAAGTTGTAGCAGGCTGTTGGTGCAAATACCGCAATATCGCCTGTCCATCCCATTCGTTCATCTCTCTGGGGGCAGTCCGTGGGTATGTCTACAAGATTTGATTTAGCACCCCATCTTATGTTTTCCTGAAGTCTGTTAATAAGATCATTGGAGCATTCAAAGCTTCCGGTCTCCGGGATATCGGAATAAAGTGCTACTCCTTCTATATTTACGATATCGGACTTATCGATTCCCTCAACGCTGACATATCTAAAGCCCAT
>JAILKW010000226.1 GCA_024693455.1 Lachnospiraceae bacterium | reverse complement strand
CAGAGAAACTTTATGACCATAACTTCAGATGTCATGAAAAAACCTGTATTCCCGAGTGTTTCCGCTCTTATTGTGGATGATGAGGAAATGAACATTGCGGTTGCAAAGGGAATACTGACCGGTTACAGGATGCGCATCGATTATGCACTTAGCGGAAAAGATGCCATAGAAAAGTGTAAGTCAAATTATTATGACCTTATTTTCATGGATCACATGATGCCTGAGATGGATGGAGTGGAAGCAGTAAGCAATATAAGAAAGATAGAAGGCCGGAGAGGAGAGGCAAGCATCATTATAGCCCTTACTGCGAACGCAGTCAGCGGATCAAGAGAGATGTTTTTGAATTCCGGTTTTGACGGTTTTGTTGCAAAGCCGATCAATAAGCGTGAAATGGAACGTCTTATCGTAAGGCTTCTTCCGGTATCAAAGGTAGAATATGAATATATAGCAGACGATAAGGAACGCGAACTGGAATCATCAAAAGAGCTGGTCTATGAAGAAGATAAGGGACTGCAAAACTGTATGGGTGACAAAGACCTTTATAAAGAAATCTGTTTCTCGTTTATAGATGAGAGTGTAAGTATAACAGAAACATTAGATAAGGCCTACCATGCAGGCGATACCTTTATGTACAGAGAGAGGGTAAGAGGACTCAAAAATATTTCCGAAATAATAGGCTTCCCTCAGATGACATATGAATGTCAAAAAGCTGATAAGATGTATTTGGACAGCGATATGATACCGCCTCATGAGAGACATGAAAGGCTTGTTGCCATGTGTAGGGAGGCTGTTGACTTGCTTAATGAACATTATAAGGAGGAAGCGTAATGATCGAGAGGATAATTGGCTGGATCAACAATCCCAAAAGGGATGATCAGGAACGCTTTTATATCCTTACGGGAATAATAGGTATTGCGGCCTTTATTGCCCTGTTTTTGTTATCTCTTATTACAGGTGAGAGCGTTTTAAATACTACGGTACTGGGCTGTGGGACAGTTGTGTTCACGGGTATTTTTGCCCTTTCCGTAAGATTAAAAAAAATAGAGGTTGGGGCGCTTATCATAATAATACTGATGGATTTTGTTCTGTTTCCCGTCACATTCTATTCAACCGGAGGTGTTTACAGCGGAACTTCTTTATGGTTTGTTTTTGCAGCTGTTTACATTTGTATTTTTATAAACGGGAAAGCAAAGATCGTGTCTTTTGTCATAACGGGAGCAGTACTTATAACCTGTTATAAAGTACACTGGATCGCCCCTGAATTTATAAGACCTCATACCAAAAAACAATTTTTTGAAGATTCGCTTATCTCAACCATCATAGTTGCAGCGCTGATATGTTTGCTTCTTTTCTATTTAATGAAAAGTTTTGAGGAGCAGAAACAGGTTCTTGAAAACAGGCGTAAGGAGATAGAAGATCTAAACAGAGCTCAGAACAGATTTTTTTCAAATATGAGTCATGAAATACGTACGCCTATTAATTCCATTATCGGACTTAATGAGATGATACTTCGTGAAACCGATGAAGAAGAGGTTATAAAGGATGCACAGAATATTCAGGGTGCAAGCCGAATGTTGCTCGCGCTTATCAACGACATCCTTGATATGTCAAAGATCGAATCCGGCAAAATGGAGATCATTCCGGTAGAATACGAAACAAAAAGTATGCTTACCGAAGTGGTAAATATGATCTGGCTTCGGGCAAAAGAAAAGGGGCTCGTGCTGAACGTTGAGCTTTCGGAAAATATACCATCACATTTGTTCGGCGATGAAGTCAGGATCAAGCAGGTTCTTATCAATCTTCTGAATAACGCAATAAAGTATACCGGGGAAGGAAGTGTTACCCTTTCCGTAAGATGTTCCGTGACAGATGATGATAATGTCGAAATGCTTTTTTCTGTTGCCGATACAGGTATGGGAATAAAAAAAGAAAGCATACCTTTGCTTTTTGATGTTTTCCGAAGAATAGAAGAAGAAAAGAACAGATACATTGAGGGAACCGGACTCGGACTTTCCATCGTTAAACAGCTTGTTGAAAGGATGGGAGGGGATATTAAGGTAAACAGTGTGTATACCAAGGGATCGGTATTTACGGTTTCACTTCCTCAGGGAATATCCAATCCTGAAAGTATCGGAAAGATCAATATAATAGAAAACTTAAATAACGTCGAAAAGGAAGAGTATGTACAGAGCTTTGAAGCTCCGAAAGCCTGCATCCTTATTGTAGATGACAATGAGGTTAATCTTGCTGTGGAAAAGAAGCTTCTTCTGGTTACGAAGATGCATATAGATACAGCTTCGAACGGAAGAGAATGTCTTGATTATACGATCAAACGACACTATGACGCAATATTGATGGATCATATGATGCCTGAGATGAGCGGAGTTGAATGTTTCAACAAGATTAGAAAACAAAAGGCCGGACTTAATAACAATACTCCGATAATCGTGCTTACAGCAAATGCAGGTTCTGAAAATTCAAAACTTTATCGGGAGGTTGGATTTGACGGATATTTGATCAAACCGGTTACCGGAAGACAGCTCGAAGACTGCCTTAAAAGAATACTTCCCAAAGATCTTATACAGGCATCAGGTATTTCTGTGGTTAATTCGGGAGAAGAAACGGTCATAAGTGATACCGCATCCAGGGCCAATATCATGATCACTGCCGACAGTATGTGTGATCTTCCGAAAGAGCTTATAGAGAAATACGATATCAGACTTATTTCATATAAAGTATATACCGAAGAGGGGATTTTCCTGGATGATGTAGAGATGGAAGCAGATGAGGTTATCCGATATCTGGAAAAAGACAATAAAAGAAAACTTTTTACCGATGCGCCGGATAAAGAAGATTATGAACAGTTTTTTGCCAAAAACATGGTAAATGCTCATGATATCCTTCACCTGACTATGACGAAACATAACAGCAGGGCAAACCGCGTTGCTCATGAGGCAGCGGATTCCTTCGGAAACGTACATGTATGGGATACGGGAAGTCTTTCAAGCGGTATGGGGCTTTTGGTTCTTTTGGCAGCAAGGATGGCCAGAACCGGACATATATCGGTAAAGGAAATTATAAGCGAACTTGAAAAAAAGCGTTCGCTTGTTAACACGACTTTTATTTTGGGAACTACCGATTACATGCACAGAGGCGGACTTATTTCCGGAGCGGTCAATGATCTGTGCAACAGCTTGCTTGTGCATCCCATTATCAGGGTAAAAAACAGGGGAATGAAGCTCGGTGGAATAGTTATAGGAGAAAAGGAAAAGAGCAGAAAAAAATACATTTCAAGAGTGCTTAGACATGTTGACAGGATAGACACCAAAATCGTTTTTGTTACATACTCTTCAATGACCGTAGAGGAACGAAATGAGATCAGAGAAGAAATAGAAAACAGGCTTCATGCGGAAAAGCTGATCTTCCAAAGAGCATCCTCTGCTGTTACGGCTAATTGCGGACCGGGAACATTCGGAATTTTATATTTGGAAAAAACAAATGAGTGATTATGAAGATTCCTCAAATACAGGAGGAAAAAAGAAAAAGATCATAAAAATAATACTTGAGATCATTATAGTCGTATCGATAGTGGGATCAATTTCTTATGGCATTATAAGTCAAAAGATAGAGGTCAATAAACTGGTACTCGGCACAAATGCGGCAAAGGGAGTGTCGGTATCCGAAGAACAGGGGAGTATCATCAGTGATAATTTTATGATGTATGCCCTTCGTTGTGCATACCTTAAAGCAACCGAAGGCGATAAGCTTATTGACGGAAGTTACAAAGACAACCGGATGCGAATGCGAAAAAACAGCTCCGTATTTAACGGTGCTTATCCTGTGTTTGACAGTGAAACCTCCGGAAAGGATCAGGCAGAATTTTTTTTGAAAGTCCTGGGAAATCTTAAAGATGG
>JAILKW010000199.1 GCA_024693455.1 Lachnospiraceae bacterium | reverse complement strand
AACTGTAACTGTTCCGCTTAATATGGAAAAATCGTATCCTGCGTTAATGCCGTCATTTGTTGCTGTAATGTTGACTTTAAGGCTGCTTCCATCAATTATAAAACTCGGTGAATCAGCGTCTCCAACCTTGATTCCGTTTTTAGCTGTTCCTTTGATATTAAGTGTACCTGTTCCTGTAAGACATACATTTGATCCGTCCTTAGCCTTGAGTGCAGCTCCGTCGTAAGCATCTGCAACGTCGGCATCCGTTGACTCTTCATCCGCGGGATCTTCGTTATCTGTAAGTGTTACGGTTCCCTGAATTATAATCTTTGCCTCTGCTGTTTTATTTACAGATACCGTAGCTCCCGTTGAACTTGTAAGATCAAGATCCTTAAGAATTAAAACTACCCCTGTCGTCCCTTTTGTAACTGTAATATTTCCGTCACTGCAGTTTCCCGTAACTATATAAGTTCCTGCTGCTTTTATTTTAACTTCATTATTTGAGTCACTCATTGTAATCGTGGTTGCATTTGATTCATCGGCTGTAAGATCCTTAGCTGTATTTGTAACTGTTGATGTGACAATTGTTGTGGGTGATGACGCATATGTTACATTTTGATTCATCTGTCCCTGCATCATCTGATTCTGATTCATCTGATTCATCTGTCCCTGGTTCATCTGTGTAGGTCCAAAAGATGAAGCGTTTGTTGCTGCGCTTGCCGAAATTGATGTAAATACGGTTGCTCCCGCAAGTGCTATTGCCATACCTGCTGCTGCGATCTGTTTTTTTCTGTTTTTATTCATAATAAGTTCCTCCTTTTTTATTTCTTATAAAAATCTCTTTCTTGAATCTGCTAATTTGGGATATGGTGTCATATCGTACATGAGCGCCTTTCCCAAATCAAAATTTTGACCCCGGTCATGAACTCTTTTTTATGTTCCTGTTACTATATTCGGGGTAAAATACCAAAAAAAGGGGGAAAAACGAAAAAAAATTCACTTTTTTTATTCTTTTATATATAATTAAGAAAGAATCTAAATCATAAAGGGGGAATCTATGAATAATAATAATCCTAAGGACGGAATGCTGGGGAAGGCGATAATCACCGCTATATGTGTTGTGTTCGCTGTTGTTTCGTTTTTTGTAATATCTCCGTATTTCGAAAACATCGACAACTATAAACCAATAACAGAAAGTCTTGATGACAAAAGAGAATCGGTTGTGGAAATCTCATCCGTTTTAATGGGGCTCTCTGTTGCAGTCGCGGCAATTCCCGGAGATGCAACCACACCAATCGCAAATCAGATCACTGATCTAAACGGATATCTGGTTGCATCACTCGGTGCAATAATGCTCGAAAAATTTTTACTTCCGATCTTCGGACTCTTAACCTGGAGAATCCTTTTCCCTATCGGTTTTATTTTGATAGGTATCTTTGCCATAGTAAGAAAAAGAATCCTCATTTCAATAGGAATAAAACTTTGCATATTCAGCCTTGCTGTTTTCTTACTTATACCTGCAGGTGTTTTGGTGGGAGATGTTATAGACAGATCCTTCGGCACAAAAACTCTTATAGAAGAGGTCAAAACCACTTTTGAAGAAATCGACCGCGAAGCAGAGAAAATCGCCGATGCTTCCGGGTCCTCATCAGGAAACGACACTTCTTCCGAAGAACTCTCATTTTGGGATTCACTTGTTAAAAATGTCGAGTCAACCGTTGAAGACGTAAAAAAAAGCGTTACCAAGTCAGGCGAAGTACTTTTAAACAAAGCCAAAGTTTTAATGGGAAATCTTATGGATATTGTAGCTGCCATACTTATAACCTGTTGCGTTGTTCCTATAGGGATCCTGTTTATATTGGTAGCGATAGTAAAAACCTTATTTTCTTCATTTACAAAATTGGTACCTGTAGAGCTTCCAAGCCCCAGATTACCTTCAGGATTACACTCAGGCAAAAAAGAATAATTTCAAATTCAAATCTCGCTCTTGCCCCGCCTACGCTTTGCTCAGAGGCGGGGCATCTCGTCTAAAATATAAAAACTCAGCCTCTTTGACTTTAGGCTGAGTTTTATACTTTTATTTTTGGATCAATCCCATGAACAATCCATAGGTATTTTTAATCCCGTCTATATGTGTACGTTCATAACCGTGACTTGAGGTAATACCGGGGCCGAATGCTCCATGTCTGATATCGTACCCTGCAGCCAATGCGGGATCCGCATCCGTTCCGTAATGAGGAGTAAAGATATCACAGACGTAATCCAGTCCTTTGTCTTTTGCACAGTCTATCATCTCGTCTATTATATCTATATGATAAGGAAATCTTGAATCTTTGCAGAACACCGAAACCTTCTTTTCACTGCTGGTTTGTTCCTTACCTGTGCAGGCAATATCCATAGCGATAAAGTCTCTTGTGTCTTCAGGAATAAAGGAACCGCCATGACCGATCTCCTCATACATTGCTATATGAATATAAACTTTTCTGCTCAGCGATACATTCTTTTCTTTAAGTTCTCTTGCACCCTCAAGCATGATGGCAAGCATTGCCTTATCATCTAAAAATCTGGATTTAATGTAACCGTTTTGACATGTAAATCTCGGATCTAAATTTATATAGTCTCCGACCTCTATCCCGAGATCTCTTACATCATCTGCGTTCTTAACATCAGCATCCACCATGACTATAACATTCTTTTCAAAATCGGGAACTTCATCCCATTTTTCATCCGGTGTAACATGTACGGAAGATTCCTTTCTTCTTACGGTTCCTGTCACAATGCCTTTGTCCCTTGTATGAATTCGGACATTCTCCTGTTCGCAGTTATAGGCATATAAGCCTCCTACTTTTACCACCTTGATCGTACCGTCTTCATTGATATGTCTTACCATAAGTCCGAGTGTATCTGCATGTGCTGTAATACATAGCGGATTTCCGTTGCCTCCGAGACAACAGATGATCCCGCCTTTGTTTAATGTCTCAGGCTCATACCCCATCCTTTCAAGTTCATCAATAAGATACTCCTCTATTTCATGATACTGACCGGTTGCGGAATCAATATCAATTAATGTTTTTAATGTTTCCATAAATCTTGTTTCGTTCATATTAAACTCCTTTTTGTTGACGTGTCGGAAAAAGGGACTGCCGAAAACCGACAATCCCTTATAACAGCAGGATACGGGAGTCGAACCCGCCTTCTCAGCTTGGGAAGCTGATGTACTACCGATATACGAATCCTGCAAACAAAAATTATTCTATCACTACGATATGTTTATTTCAAGCATAGAAAATATGTTCGGTTTATGCTATCATGTTTTTCATGAATAAGCAGTATCTCGCCATTGATCTTAAATCATTCTACGCTTCCGTAGAATGTATGGAACTTGACTCCGATCCACTGACCACCAACCTGGTCGTAGCGGATAACAGCCGGACAGAAAAGACTATCTGCCTGGCTGTTTCTCCTGCCCTAAAATCATTCGGAATTCCCGGTCGTCCCAGGCTTTTTGAAGTGATCTCTGCAGTCGAGCTTATAAATATAAAGCGTGCCAAAGCACTTAAAGGCAAAGCTTTTTCCGGCGAATCCTGCGATATCAACATGTTAAAAAAAGATCCCACTTTAAAGCTTGCCTTCCATATTGCCACTCCTAAAATGGCTAAATATATGGAAATAAGCTCTGAAATAGTGGGCATATATTTAAAATACGTCTCCCCTGAGGACATGCACATATATTCCGTAGATGAGGTTTTCATAGATGTGACCTCTTATCTTAACACCTACCGGATGAGTGCACACGAGCTTTGTATGAAGATGATCAAAGAAGTTCTTGATGCAACCGGTATTACCGCCACAGCAGGTATAGGTACCAACCTCTACCTTGCAAAGATAGCCATGGATATTGTTGCCAAACATATGCCTGCCGACAAAGACGGCGTCCGTATAGCCGAGCTCAACGAGTCCGATTACAGACATTACCTGTGGACACACAGGCCTCTTACCGATTTTTGGCGTGTGGGAATGGGCTATGCAGCTAAGCTGGAAGACAACGGCATATTTACAATGGGTGATATTGCAAGAGTTTCACTTGATAACGAAGACCTCTTATTCAGGCTTTTTGGAGTAAACGCAGAATTACTGATCGATCATGCCTGGGGATACGAAGACACGGAGATTTCCGAGATCAAATCCTACATACCCCAATCTCACAGCATAAGTCAGGGACAGGTTTTAAAAACTCCCTATCCCTATGACAAGGCAAGGCTAATAGTTCGGGAAATGACAGAGCTTCTGGTTCTTGATCTGGTAGATAAAGGCATGGTATGCGACCAGATCGTGCTTACAGTTGGTTACGACATCGAAAACCTTAACGATCCGATCCGAAAGGCCGCCTACAAAGGGCCCATACATACGGATCACTACGGAAGACAGGTGCCTCAAAGCGCACACGGCAGCATCAATCTCGGAAGATATTCCTCTTCCACAAAACTTATCGTTCAAAAGACTACCGAGCTTTTTGAAAGCATCGTTGATGATGCTCTTTTGGTACGAAGAATGTACGTGGTGGCCAACCATGTTATACCGGAAGGAAAAGCCCCCTCACCCTTCGATGAATATGAACAGCTTGATATTTTCACCGATTATGATCTGCTCCAACAGAAACGACAACGTGAGGAAGCTGAATACAAAAGAGAAAACAAAGCTCAAAAAGCTGTTTTATCTCTTCAAAAAAAATTCGGAAAAAATGCTGTCCTCAAAGGAATGAATCTGGAAGAGGGCGCTATGACCATAGAACGAAACGGACAGATAGGCGGTCATAAAGCCTAAACAGAAAGGAAAGATAGGCGGTCATAAAGCCTAAACAGAAAGGAAAGATATGAACTCCATGGAAAACTCCTGGCATAATGTCAGAGGCGCAAACAGCAGCGAGTTGCAGCGCAACAGTATAAACGCAGAAAAACTGTACGGAGATATAATCGATCTTGAACATCCCATATCAAAAAAACATCCCAGACTTTCACGCGAAAGCAGAGCTGCCCAGTTTTCACCTTTTGCTGCTCTTACGGGACTGGAAAAGAAAATGGAGGAGACAGCCGCAAATACCCGCGACGCCTACCTCCATGATGTTGAGCATGTTTCCTTTGATGAACTTATGACCTTCGTTCCTCCAAAAGAAGACCTTTCCTAATCTTCTGCCTGATTAAGCTGTTTATATATTTCTCTCTTGCTGACACCCCTGTCCTTTGCCACAGCCTTCATGGCCTCTTTCTTATCCATCCCCTTCTTAAGATATATATCCATATGTTCATCAAGACTTATTCCCTCAAATTCTGCAAGCTTCTCCTGCATGGCTTCTTCTTTTGATCTGCCTGCAAGTACGAGAACGTACTCACCCCTGGGTTCGTTTTCATCATAAAATCCGATAGCCTCCGACAGGGTAGTAACTACCGCCTCTTCATGAAGTTTGGTTATTTCTCTTGTTATCGTAAGCTTCCTGTCTCCCAGCTCGGATTCAAGAAGAGAAAGGGTTTTCTTAAGATGATGGGGAGCCTCATAAATAATGATAGTTCTCGTTTCCATCTTTAATTCATCCAGTACCCTTCGGAGCTCTTTTTTATCTTTTGGCAAAAATGCCTCAAAGGCAAATCGTCTTGCGCTCTGTCCCGACATTGTAAGGGCAGTAACAGCCGCGCAGGCTCCGGGCACCGAAGAAACTTTTATATTGTTCGAAAGGCAAAGCCTTACCAGTTCTTCTCCGGGATCCGATATGCCGGGTGTGCCGGCGTCGGTTATAACCGCTATATCATCTCCCGACAAAAGTTTTTCCAAAAGCTCTTCTGCCTTTTCGATCTTATTAAATTCGTGATAACTGGTCATAGGTGTGTGGATATCAAAATGTGTAAGAAGATGACGGGAATTTCTCGTATCCTCTGCCGCGATCAGATCCACTTCTTTTAAAATACGTACAGCCCTGTAAGTCATATCTTCAAGATTACCTATGGGCGTAGCCACCAAATATAATGTACTTGCCATATCATTCCCTACTATTGATAACCGAACGGCTCGGATGACAGGTAAAATAGATGACCTGATGATCAGCTGCGATCTCCGAAAGCAACTCCTTTACCTTTTCAAGCTTATCCTCATCAAAATTGGTAAACGGATCATCTAAAATTATCATGGGTGTCTGCCTGGGATATAAAATATCCACAAGCGCCAGTCTTCCGCAAAATGCTGCCAGATCC
>JAILKW010000147.1 GCA_024693455.1 Lachnospiraceae bacterium | reverse complement strand
ATGAATTCCGTAAGGGCATTTAGGAAAGTTGTTTTGCCGCTTCCGGTTCCTCCGCTGCAGAAAATATTGTAGCCTGAGATAACGAGGATTTTTAAAAGAGAGGCCATTTCTTCCGTCAGAGAGCCAAGCTCCAGCAGTTTTTTCATTGTGATCTGTTCTTTGGGGAATCTCCTTATGGATATGACAGCGTGATCGATCGCTATAGGAGGGAGAATAATGTTGATACGGGATCCGTCTGAAAGTCTGGTATCAACGATAGGGCTGCTTTCATTTACGACTTTATTATTAACAGCCACTATCTGTTGTATAACATCGAATAATTTTTCGTCCGATGTAAAATGTTTGGTGCTTCGCATGATAATACCGTTTTTTTCAATGAAAATATCATTGGGTCCGTTTATCATGATCTCAGTTATGTCTTCGTCCTCCAAAAGATCCTGAAGCACGTCAAGTTTTCGGAGGGAGTTATAAAGTTCCTTTTCAAGGTGGATCCGCTCGTTTACTCCAAGTCCGAGACTGTGTCCTTCTTCCATAACTTCTTCACGGATCATTTCAAGGATCTCGGAGTCATCAATGTCTCTGGAATAGTCCATTCGATCAAGAAGTCTGGTTCGAAGAGACTCTCTTATGTCATGCTCCATTTTGTGCAGCTCCCTGATACATAAAATAGGAACCTAAAGCGCCTGTAAGCATAGGGCCGAGCATTCCGTTTTGCGGTAAAGCATTGATGGCGGAACCGGGAATGGTTATTTCTTTTGTACGATCCCAGACTCCTGCGTTCATAAGAGAGTTGCGATATATATTTTCAAAAATCTCATTAACCGCTCCAGGTTTTTTTACCAGGAAAATCTCATCCGATGACAGAAGGATGTCCTCTGTTCCGGGAAGAATGGAATCGTAGACCACGACGATATTTTCAAAATCCAAAGAATAAATATAATCGAAAAGAGTTCCCCACATTTTATCGGCGTCCGATGTACTTTTAAGATTAAGTCTTTTTGGCAGGAGGTAATAAAAGCTTTCGTAGAAACCAAGATACTCGTCGGGAATCTGTTCAGGCTTTCCCGAGGTTATCAGGTACATAAGGTCGGTAAGATCTCTTGCGGTTTCCTTACCGAGAAGGTGGGTTAATATACTGCATTGCTCCAGATCCACGAGCAAAGTTTTGGCTTTTTCTCCAAGAATTTTAGAAACTGTAACCGCATAAGGAAGCAGCAGTTCGTGATGAGCCGGAGAAATTATGCCGGTGAGCCGTTTTGTGATACTATCGTTAATTCTTTTTTGGGCAGTTCTCTTTTGGCCCGCGATCTTGATCTTTTCTATAAAGTTGTCCATAGACTGATATTTGTAGAGGGTTTCGTAATCATTACCTGCGTCTTTACTTCCGGCAAGATGCAAAATGGTTTTGATATGTAAAGCGTTTTGGTCGATCGCCTCGTATCGCTTAATAAAAGGCTCTGTCATGAGTCCGATATCGTATTCACCTGAACTGTCAAAATTTGAGATCGTAGTATGTGATCTTATCTCAAATCCCATATTGCTTCCTATCAGATAGATGACCAGAGCATGCACATAAGCTGCATCCTCATCGCAGATCAAAATTTTGGTATTCTCCAATTTAGTGCTCCTTTCAAAAAAATGAAAACAAAACCAATGAATATACAGACTGCGAAAGGAAGTTGTCTGTTTTTTTCGGATTTGCTCTCGTATCGTTTTATCTTGTGATCTAAAAGACAGGAATGTAAATACGAATTTAAACAGAAAAAACGGATGAAATAATCCTTATATCGAAAAGTCTGTATCAAAGAAAAAATACCGCCGGTTAATATGGCTGTTATAAATAAAATTATAAATGTATCTGTTTGCAGAAACGGTGAAACGACAGCAAAAAGTTTGACGTCTCCCGCACCGACCACTCTAAAATAAAACAGGGGAAATAATAAGATAACAGTGATCAAAAGATGAAAAGAATATATCCATAATGATGAAAAACTTATGAATATGATCGAATAAGAAGCTCCGGCAACAATGCCCAAAAGAACAAGCTCATTGGGTATGATACGATACCGAAGATCATATATAGCGGCTACAAACAGATACATCAGTATAGCTACTGAAATCATCATAAATGCCTCCGTGACAACAACTATACTACAGGTAAAAATTTGATTCAGCTTCTAACTATTATCATTAAACGTAAATTTTGTTTATGTATTTTTCACAAATTTTAAGGTATAGATTTGTATAAAATAATTTGGAATTTAATGAAAATATATTACATAATTTATGTTGACTCGATTAAAAAAATGATTATATTTAACTCAGTCGGTGTAAATTCTCCGATGGAATGCCGGGATAGGTATGGATTTGCGAATAAGTTTAGACATACATGGGAATATAAGGTTGAGTTGAAAAGGTTAATGTTATGAATGAAATGTCGGATGCATCCGGAATAGAAAGATCGCTGATACGAAAAGCAGCGGTTAACAAAACACCGATAAATGCCAGCTTTGAATTGTTACCGCTTTGCAATATGAATTGCAATATGTGTTATGTTCGTCTGTCCCGGGAGGAGATGGAAAAAAAGGGAAATTATAAG
>JAILKW010000144.1 GCA_024693455.1 Lachnospiraceae bacterium | reverse complement strand
GCATCAAAAAATTTGATCTTTTCCATCACGATCATATCTATCCTTATTATTCAGATAATCCTTAATAATAATACACGCCGCGATCTGATCTATCACGGCCTTTCTGTTTTCTTTTCTTATTCCGCGTTCTTTAAGAATATCATCAGCTTCAAATGTAGACAACCTCTCATCCACACGCACGATTGGTATGCCGATCTTATTTACAAGCATAGAAATAAAAGCATCCGTTTGTCTGCATCGGTCTGAAACTTCTCCGGACATTGATAAGGGATAACCTACAACAATAAGTCCGACCTTGTACTCGTCAGCAAGTTCAATAACTCTCCTGACTGTAGCTTTCAGCATTCCCGGCCTGTCCCTCCAGATAGTTTCCACGCACGAAGGTTCCGATATGACAGGATCCGAAACCGCTACTCCTACTGTCTTTGACCCGAAATCAAGCCCCAGTATCCGCTCTTTTATCTCTCCCAAGCCTTAGCCTCAATATAAGCACTGAGCATCTCTTCGACAAGTTCGTCTCTTTCTACCTTCATAATGAGACTGCGCGCATTGTTATGACTGGTAATAAAGGTCGGATCTCCGGACATGATATAACCTACTATCTGATTAAGGGGATTATATCCTTTTTCAGCAAGCGCATTATAAACCTGTCCTATGATCTCTTTTACACCTATATCATTTTCTTTTTCTACTCTGAAAAACTGTGTCTGTCCAAGATCATTCATAATAATACTCCTAAAAATCACGTTCAAATTTGGAATCAAAACTACTTCATTCCATACCTACTTGATATAATACCTCAATGTTGTTCACATTTCAAGCCTGCCGGAAATACTCATATTTACTGAACCGGTTATTATTTTTCCTATATCATCCTTGCTGCGCCCTGAATATATTCTCACATATTCTCTGCAAAAACCCGTAAGAATACCCTCTTCGCTTTCTTCTTCAAATAAAACACTTAAAGTTTTTCCACTGAGACTGTTTTCATAGATTTCACTCATTTTTTTAGATTCTGCTATAAGTATTCCCGCTCTTTCCTCCTTTACGGATTTTTTTATCTGACCGCCCATTTTAGCAGCTCTCGTTCCGGGTCTTACCGAATAAGGAAATACATGCATCTGATAAAATCCTGTCTTTTTTACAAATTCAAGACTCTCGTTAAATTCCTTATCGGTTTCACCGGGAAATCCGGCTATGATATCCGTGGTGATCGCAGGCCTGTCAAAATAAAATCGTAATCTGTCGCAGCTTTCGGCAAACTGATCCGCTGTGTAATGTCTGTTCATCCTTTCAAGCACTGTGTCAGACCCGCTTTGAAGTGAAAGATGAAAATGAGGGCAAATCTCCGGAATACCGGACAACTCCTTTACAAACTCCTCTGACATAACCATAGGTTCCAATGAACCGAAACGAACACGCTCTATCCCTTCTATCTCAGATACATTTTTTATAAGGTCAATAAGCCTCTCTCCCGAATCATAACCAAATGATCCCAAATGGATCCCGGTAAGAACCACTTCCTTATATCCTTTTTGGGCAAGATTTTTGGCTTCTTCCACAGCATTTGCAATTTTTCTGCTCCTTACTCTGCCTCTGGCATAGGGGATCATACAATAACTGCAAAACTGATTGCATCCGTCCTGAACCTTCATAAAAGCTCTGGTATGTTCGCTTGTATCCGTAAGGAACATCTCGTTGTATCCGCTGAAATCTTCCGAAGGCATAGGTATATCGGGCCTTGTGTTTTTTTGCTCAAATTCTCTTATCTTTTGACACAGACTGCTTTTTTCGTTGTTCCCGATCATTATGTCAACACCGCACTCAGCTATTATCTTTTCGGGGTCTGTCTGAACATAACATCCTGTTGCAACAATAATTGCCGAGGGATTTTTGGCCCTCGCCCTTCTTAGCATCTGTCTTGATTTTTTATCTGCGATCTGGGTCACTGTGCAGGTGTTTATAACATAGACCTCGGCTTCTTCGGAAAAAGGGACTATCTCGTAACCATCCTCTTTCAAAAGCGCTGTCATACACTCGGTTTCATAAGAATTTACCCTGCAGCCAAGATTATGTAAAGCCGCTCTTTTTTTTGTATTTTTTAGCATTTATTTATCCTTTAAAAATTGACATTTTACCTAAGATAGATTAGGATAGAACTAAATATAAAATCACGAAAGGATTATAGGAGGTATCCCAATGAAAACAGTTAAAATTTCTCTTAATTCCATAGACAAGGTGAAGTCGTTTGTTAATACGATCACTCAGTTTGACACTGATTTCGATCTTATTTCAGGTCGTTATGTAATAGATGCAAAATCTATCATGGGTATTTTTTCACTTGATCTTTCACAGCCTATAGATCTTACCATCCACGCTGAAAGTGATGAAGAGATCTTAAATGCTCTTGATTCCTACATAATCAAATAATCATTAAGCCCTGCATATGCAGGGCTTTTTATTTTATTCTTTTTCCTTTTCAACTAATTTATCACTATTGTTTCAGTGGTTTCAATTGCGGTTTTATATAGCTCATCTATAACATCATCAAGTTTTCTTTCCGATGCACGGATTCTTTCCGCCCTCGGCTTTGTAACCGGATGTTTGGCAACAAATATGGTGCAGCAATCCTCATACGGAAGAATGGATGTCTCATATGTTTCTATCTGTTGGGAAATATCTATAATATCCTGTTTATCGAAACCTATAAGCGGCCTGAATACAGGTAGTTTGCATACTTCATTTGTACAGTTAAGAGACTGTATGGTTTGAGATGCAACCTGTCCCACGCTCTCTCCCGTAATAAGTGCCATAGCTCCATCCTGTCCGGCAAAATCTTCCGCTATCCTCATCATATATCTTCTCATGATTATGGTAAGTTCATCGTGAGGACATTTTTCATAAATAGCAAGCTGGATATCTGTAAAGTTTACAACATGAAGTCTTATCTCTCCCGAATATGCAGCCACCTGCTTTGCAAGATCAACAACCTTTTGTTTCGCCCTCTCCGAAGTATACGGCGGTGCATGGAAATAAACCGCATCAAGTACGATACCTCTTTTAGCCATCATATAGCCTGCAACCGGACTGTCTATTCCTCCGGACAAAAGAAGCATTGCTCTTCCTCCGGTTCCGTTCGGAAGACCTCTGAGTCCCTGATAGCTTTTAGCGTAATAGTTTATCTTGTCACGGATCTCAATATGAACGATAAGCTCAGGATCATGAACATCCACCTTCCATTCGGGGAAAGCATCAAGGATCTTTTCTCCCATTAAGGCGGAAAGTTCCATCGACTCCAGCGGATAATTCTTTCTGGCTCTTCTTGTATTTACCTTGAACGAAAACACCTCGCCTTCGTACTGTTCCTTCAAAAAGTCTACAAGTTCCTTTGCAAGAGCTTCGGTTCCATCATCCTTTGTAACATGACAAAGAGCAAATTCCTGAATTCCAAAAACCTTAAGAAGAGCTTCTTTTACATCCTCAAAATCAAAATCACTTCCATCTTCGGATTCAACAAATATCCTGCCCTGTGGTCTTGTGACCTTAAAACCGTCTCCTACTTTGGAAAGAACATCTTCTATCCTTCTTACAAGGGCCTCTTCGAAAAGATGTCTGTTTTTCCCTTTTACTCCTATCTCACTGTATTTTATTATTACTGCTTTTTCCATAACCACCTCCATACAAATCCTGCCCCGTAAAACGTTTGCCGGATTCCGTTCTGTTGAGCCTTCACTTAAGACTAAGTTTCGCGATTAACTTTTGATTTAATTATGCTTTTTGTTTTAATTTTATTGATTAGTAGTCTGTTTATGAATAAGTTGGTTTGTTTTATTAAAATTATTTTCTTGTATATTTATTAAGTCTTGGAATAATTTCATTGATTTTCTCACATGCATATAGGATTTCATCTACTGTAGTATATATTGAAAATGAAAATCTTACAGTTGAATCCAGCAGTTTTTCATCAAGACCAATGGCAAGCAGCGTCCTGCTTATTGCCGGTCTGTTGGATGAACATGCACTTCCTGCTGAGCAATAAACCCCCTCTTCTTCAAGTGCATGAAGAAGTACTTCAGCTCTTACTCCCTCTGCCGAAACACTTACTATATGAAAGGCTCCGAAATCTTCCTTTTCTTCGATCAGCTTATCTATCAGTTTTTCGTCAACAGGATCGCTTCCTTTTATTTCATTGATAATTTCAGCTTTTACTCCGTTTACGGAAATACCCTCTGTTTCAATTATTCTCTTAATAAATTCAGCCTTTAACTTACAAAGCTTTTTGGTGTGATCCTCTTTAAACATCTCCTCAACAGCACATGAAAGTCCTGCGATTGCCGGTACATTTTCAGTACCGGATCTTAATCCGTTTTCATGCCCTCCACCGTAGATCAGCGGCTCCATTTTAAGCCCCTCTTTGATATACAAAAAACCGCTTCCCTTTGGAGCATGTATCTTATGACCGCTTACAGACATAAGATCAACTCCTATCCTTCCGGGGTAAAGAGGTAGCTTTCCGTAAGATTGTATGGCATCGCAATGAAAAATTGTGTTGGGATTTAATTTATGAACCAGCTTTGCCGCCTCTTCTATCGGCTCAATCGTTCCAATCTCGTTATTTACATGCATTATTGATACCAAGGCAGTATCTTCTCTAATAAGGCTTTCAAGCTCCACAAGGTCTATCTTTCCCCACGGATCCACTTTAAGAAACGAGACCTCATATCCCATTTCCTGAAGTTTTTTCATCGGTGAATATACCGCTGCATGCTCCACTTCCGTGGTAATAATATGCTTACCCAGCCGTTTATTGGCAAAAAGACTGCCGAAAATCGCAAGATTATTGCTTTCTGATCCGCCTGAAGTAAAACAAATACAGTTTTCTTTACATTTAAGCGACTTTGCAACTGCCGATCTTGCCTCTTTTATGTAGTTTTCAGCCTCCATCCCCTTATTGTGAAGTGAGGAGGGATTACCGTAATCTGACAACAAAACTTTATTAACAGTCTCTGCCGCTCTTTCCGAGCATCTGGTGGTTGCAGAATTGTCCAAATAACATTCCATAGCAAAAGCCTCTATGATCTTACTCCGGTGATGCTGACCCATTCACCGTCATATAAAACATCTTTTATTTCAAATCCTTCTTTAATAAGTGCTTCTTTTATCATCTCTTCTTTGAAATTGATAATACCTGAGGTGATAAGTATACCGCCCTTTTTTACAGCCGCGGAAATCTTTGGAAGCATTCCCACTATTATATCAGCAAGGATATTGCATAAAACAACATCGTAGCCGCTTCCTACCTTTTTCGTCAGTTCCTCATCAACAGTGATATCACCTGAATAAAGCTTATAAGTATCCCCCGGTATGTCGTTTTTTTCAAGATTTTCTTCAGTGGAAATAAGACAGTCCGGATCAATATCCACTCCCGTTATATCCTTTGAACCTATCTTACCTGCAACAATGGATAGGATCCCGCTTCCACAACCCATATCAAGTACTTTTGAATCGGCTGTGATATATTTTTTCATTTGTTTTATGATGAGTCTCGTACTCTCATGAGCACCCGTACCGAATGACATACCCGGATCTATCCTTACGATGGTATTCCCTTCCCACTCATCCGGAACTTCTTCCCAGCTCGGACAGATAAAAATATCTCCGACTTCAAATGAGTGGAAATATTTTTTCCAGTTATCTTTCCAGTCTGCGTCATCGACAACATTTTGGGTTATCTCAACCTTCGAAACATCGATAATACCTTCATAACCTTCTGTCTCTTCTTTTATATTACTTATAATAAGGTCGGTATCTTCCGTCTCATCCACGTAAAACGATAGTCTGCTCATCCCGTCACTTACGATATCGGGAGCAAGCTCTGGGAAATCATCATAGGCAGCTTTTTCTGCCTCATCCTTTGAATTTTTAATCTCGATTTCAGTAATGTCCATATCAAAAAGTATACTTGAGATTATATCCTCGGCATTGTTTTCGGCAGTTATTGTTATTTTCTTATATTTCAAAACCAATCTCCTTTATCCCAAAGCTTCAAATATAGCCTTTGAAAGCTGGTCGGCACAGGAAGTACCTTTCATTCCGCAAACATTACCTTGTAATATCTCCGCTGCTTCCCTTGCATCTTTACCTTCAAGCAGCCTTGCTATCGCTTTAAGATTTCCGTTGCATCCACCTGTAAATTTAAGATCATATATTTTACCCTGATCATCAAGGTCATATTCTATTCTTGATGAACAAACACCTTTTGGGCGATATGTATAGTGATTCATAATTACTCCTTCAATGCACAAACGGTTGGCCGGATATACCGGCCAACCGATATTATTTATTATTAAGACTCTTTATATATCTTAGAATTCATCTTTAAGCTTATCCATAAAAGATCTTTTCTTCTTTTTACCGGTTGCTGCATCACCCGATTGACTGAGCGAATTTCCGGCAAGTATGTCATATTGCTTTAATGCATCCTTTGCATCCTTATTAAGGTTTGTAGGTACATCCACTACCAAAGTAACATAATGGTCACCTCTCATGCTCTTATTTCTAAGTGAAGGTATTCCCTTACCTCTGAGCCTTATCCTTGTTCCCGAAGCAGTTCCTGCTTTTACTTCATATGAAACCTGTCCGTCAAGAGTATCTATTATGATCTCTCCACCCAAAACCGCCTGTGGGAAGGAAATCATCTTCTGTGAATAGATATCGACACCGTTTCTTGTAAACTCCTTATGATCTGTAACTATAACCTCAACAAGAAGATCACCTCTGGGGCCACCGTTCACACCGGGTTCTCCTTTTTCACGGATCCTGACACTCTGACCGTTATCAATTCCGGCAGGTATAGATACCTGTATCTTCTTTTTACTCGAAACATATCCGGTTCCCTTACAGTCCGGGCATTTTTCTTTGATTATCTGGCCTGTTCCCTGACAGTCGGGACAGGTGGTAACATTTTGGACCATACCAAAGAATGACTGCTGCGTCATCATTACGCGGCCCTTACCGCCACACTTGGCACAGGTTGTTTTTGTAGTACCTTTCTTGGCACCGCTTCCACCGCAGGAAGGACAAGGATCTTTAAGAGGAAGCTCAAGCTCTCTCTCGCATCCGAATGCAGCCTCTTCAAATGAAATTCTGACACTTGTACGAACATTCTGTCCTCTCATAGGACCGTTTCCGCCCCTGGAACGTCCGCCACCAAAAAAGTCTCCGAATATATCTCCGAATATATCTGAAAAATCCATTCCGGAAAAATCAAATCCGCCGGCTCCGCCGCCTGCTCCGCCTTCAAATGCAGCATGACCGAATTGATCGTACTGACGTCTCTTGTCGGCATCCGAAAGAACAGCATAGGCTTCGGAGGCCTCTTTAAATTTGGCCTCAGCCTCTTTATCACCGGGATGCATATCCGGATGGTATTTTTTTGCAAGGTTTCTGTATGCCTTCTTAAGAGTAGCATCATCTGCATTCTTATCAACACCTAAAACCTCATAATAATCTCTTTTCTGCTCTGCCATAATAATTTTCCTTTTTATTTAAAGCGGCACATCATAATCCGCCCTGCTATGTATCAATGCGTAAAAACTTAAGTAAGGAAACGCTAAGAAATAGCGTTTCCCCAACTTTTGTATTTTATACTTCTTTAAAGTCTGCGTCAACCACATCATCATTTGCACCGCCGGCAGCACCTCCCATGTCGGGACCTGCGCCTGTTCCCATGTCCGGATTCGGACCTGCCTGTGCATTAGCTGCCTGTGCCTGCTCATACATCTTTGTAAAGACCTTCTGTGCACTCTCCTGAAGTTTTTCTTTAGCTGCCTTGATAGCGGAAATATCCGAATCAGACATCTGCTCAGGATTTTCAGCCTTATCAACAAGTTCCTTAAGTGCATTAAGATCTGCCTCTACTGCACTCTTATCGGCTGCATCGATCTTATCACCGACTTCCTCAAGAGCCTTCTGTGTCTGTACAACAAATGCATCAGCATCATTCTTTGTATCAACAGCTTCCTTACGTTTCTTATCCTGTGCTTCAAACTCAGCTGCTTCCTTAACTGCCTTCTCAATATCCTCATCAGACATATTGGAACCTGCTGTAATGGTAATGTGCTGTTCTTTTCCGGTTCCAAGATCCTTTGCAGAAACATTTACGATACCGTTCGCATCGATATCAAATGTAACTTCGATCTGAGGTACTCCGCGTCTTGCAGGAGGGATACCATCGAGACGGAACTGTCCGAGTGACTTATTGTCGCGTGCAAACTGTCTCTCACCCTGTACTACGTTGATATCAACCGCTGTCTGATTATCTTCGGCTGTAGAGAAGATCTGACTCTTCTTTGTAGGAATAGTTGTATTTCTCTCGATAAGACGTGTAGCAACTCCTCCCATAGTCTCAATTGAAAGTGAAAGAGGTGTTACGTCAAGAAGAAGGATTTCACCTGCACCTGAATCTCCGGCAAGTTTTCCGCCCTGGATCGAAGCTCCTAAGGCTACGCACTCATCCGGGTTAAGTGATTTGTTGGGCTCCTTATTTGTAAGCTGTTTAACTTTAGCCTGTACAGCAGGGATACGTGTTGAACCACCTACAAGAAGAACCTTTGTAAGTTCACCTGCTGTAAGTCCCGCATCCTTAAGAGCATTCTGTACGGGAATAGCTGTACGTTCTACGAGATCAGCTGTAAGTTCATCAAATTTAGCACGTGTAAGATCCATATCAAAATGTTTGGGACCTTCTGCTGTGGCTGTTATGAAGGGAAGGTTGATATTTGTACTTGTAGAGGATGAAAGCTCTTTTTTAGCCTTCTCTGCAGCTTCCTTAAGTCTCTGAAGAGCCATCTTGTCTGTTGAAAGATCAACACCTTCTTTTGCCTTAAACTCGGAAAGCATCCAGTCTGTAATCTTCTGATCGAAATCATCTCCTCCAAGATGAGTATCTCCGTTTGTAGAAAGAACCTCGATAACACCGTCACCTATTTCAATAATTGAAACATCGAAGGTACCGCCTCCAAGGTCATATACCATGATCTTCTGCTCACCCTCATTATCAAGGCCGTAAGCAAGTGCTGCTGCTGTAGGCTCGTTGATGATACGTTTTACATCAAGTCCTGCGATCTTACCTGCATCCTTTGTTGCCTGACGCTGTGCATCATTGAAATATGCGGGAACTGTGATTACCGCTTCGGATACATTTTCTCCAAGATAGCTCTCAGCATCTGCTTTAAGTTTCTGAAGGATCATAGCCGAGATCTGCTGAGGTGAATACTTCTTATCATCAATGGTACGACCGTTATCTGTACCCATATCACGCTTGATCGAAGAAATTGTCTTTTCTGCGTTTGTAACGGCCTGACGTTTTGCAGGCTCACCGATGAGACGCTCACCGTTCTTTGTAAATGCTACGATAGAAGGTGTTGTACGTGCTCCCTCCTGATTAGCGATAACGGTGGGTTTTCCACCTTCCATTACTGCTACACAGCTGTTTGTTGTTCCTAAATCAATACCTATTATCTTACTCATGGTTTTAACCTCCTTAATTTGCAACTTTAACCATACTATGTCTTACCACTGTATCATGGTAGATATAACCCTTTTGAAGGACTTCAACTATCTCATTTTCACCGTATGAATCATCTTCTACATGCATTACCGCATTATGGATATTGGGATCAAATTCACAGCCCAAAGCTTCTATTTCGGTTACGCCCATATCATCAAGCGCACCCTTAAGCTGCTTGTATATCATCTGCATACCTTCAGCGAAAGCATCATCCGGTGCACCGGTAAGTCCTCTTTCAAAATTATCAAGTACCGGAAGTATCTTTTCTACACTGCTCTTTACTCCCATATCAAACATTGCTGTCTTTTCTTTTTCGGTTCGTTTACGGAAATTTTCAAACTCTGCCATCTGACGCTTTAATTTATCATCCAGCATCTCGAGTTTTTCCTTCATAGGATCTTTTTTCTTTTTCTTATCCTTACCGAACAATCCAGAATGGATCTTTCCGTCTTCTCCAAACTTGTCTTCTTTGTCCGGTTTAGCGGTTTCTTTATCCTCTTCCTCAGACTGTTCACCAGCGTCTTCGGATACCGGTTCTTCTTCGGATACCGGCTCTTCTTCGGATACAGTATCTTCAGTGTGTTCAGCAGTTTCTGTATCCTCTGTATTTTCTTCAATATCGATTTTAATATCTTCTTTATCCAAATCTTCTTTTTTTGCCACTTTACTCATCCTTTCTTAGCTATGTATCTTCCATTTTGGCTATATCGCCAAGCTGTTTTTTCAATCCTTTTAGATTATCCATGACTTTTTTATAATCCATTCTCTTTGGACCTATTATGCCGATCGTACCTTTGACTCCCTCTCCCAATTCGTAGGTAGCCGTAACAACCGCACAATCTTTCATGGTAGCAACGGGACTTTCGTCACCTATATAAACCTGTATATCCGTATGTGACTCATCCTCGACAGATTGGATATCACTTATCAGATTTACCAGCTCATCCTTGTCCTCGAAAGCGGATATAAGCTCCTTTGCTTTCTGTGAATCAGAAAGTTCGGGATATTTAAAGATGTTCGTGGCTCCGCTGGTATATATCTCAAGGCCATCCTCATCTGCTATGGTCTCTGCAATGCTTTGAAGTACATCTTCTATTATATCGCTGTACTCTCCTGCATTTTCCTTAAGGGCTGTTATCAGTCCAAGATTGATGTCGCTTATCGTAAGTCCGTTAAGATTTGTATTAAGCAACATATTAAGCTTCAACAGATTCTCATTTGAAAGGCTTTCTTCTACTCTGATTATCTTGTTTTTAACAACATTCCCGTCCATGACTACTACGGAAAGTATCTGCTTATTATCAAGTGCCGAAAGCTGAACAAACTTAACTTTGTTGCCGTATACTGCAGGAGCGGAAATAACCGCTGAATACTGTGTATTATTGGCAAGAACCTTGGCAACCTGCTTAAGCATCTTTTCCATCTTTTCAGTTTTCTCGATCATCATCTCCTTAAATTCGGAGACCTCGGCATCCTTTTGTGCGATAAGATGATCAACGTAAAATCTGTATCCTTTATCTGAAGGAATACGACCTGCAGAAGTGTGGGGCTGAACTATATATCCAAGTTCTTCAAGATCTGCCATCTCATTTCTGATTGTTGCCGAGGAAAGATTAAGGTCGGAACTTTTTGAAATTGTCCTTGAGCCTACAGGCTCGCCTGTTTCGAGATAATTCTGAATTATAACATTCAGTATCTTCTCTTTTCTCTCATCTAAGTCATTTCCCATAAGAATGTTTCCTTTTAGAATTTGATCCAGCCTGTCGGCTTATTCTTTGTTAGCACTCAATTATGAGGAGTGCTAATATTTACTATCCATAATCTACACCCATTGTCTGACTTTGTCAAGTATATTTTTTATCCTAAATATGATTTGCAATGACAAAACAGGAATATAAGGAGTAAAAGAGAAGGATTTAACTCAGTCGGAGAAATCCCCCACCTCTAAGCGTTAGCGTAGGTGGGGGTTATGACAAACTATACTCAGTCGGGGTACAAGCTCCGACTGAGTTAAACGCTCCGCGAGGATGCGCACGGATTCGGACAGGAATTTG
>JAILKW010000113.1 GCA_024693455.1 Lachnospiraceae bacterium | reverse complement strand
TGTCCGAATCCGTGCGCATCCTCGCGGAGCGTTTAACTCAGTCGGAGCTTGTACCCCGACTGAGTATAGTTTGTCATAACCCCCACCTACGCTAACGCTTAGAGGTGGGGGATTTCTCCGACTGAGTTAAATACATTATGTAGGAAATCCGCGCATTTCTGCACATTATTCCATAATGGCCACTTGTAGCATAACCTTATAAATTATACAAATGCGATAGTTTTATGTCAACTCTTTTAGTTTTTTCACCAAAGCTTACTCGGAAAGGACTTCCAGAACGGCACTATAATCAAAAATGTCTATATATTCTTTGATCTTATCGAACTTTTCCTTTATTTCCGGAGAAAACTCGTAATCGTCCATTTCCCTTACCGCAATTTCAAGAGCATCCGCATTCATTTCAGCCGCCGCTTCTCTTACAGTTTCAAAAAAGCTGTCGATCACCATTTTGTCAGCCTGAGGTTTATCGGTCACTTCGGATGTTTCCTCGTTGCCAAAGATCAGGCTTAGTTTATTATGGTAATTTTCGTATTCTTCCATTACCCGCTTGTGATTTGATAGAATATATTCCGTATCTTTGGCTTTCCCTGCCATTTCAAGCTTAAGTGCATCTTCTCCGAGATCAACGGCTCCAACAAGTTTCGCGGAACTCTTAAGCGCATGTGCTTTTATCGTATAATTATCCCAATCTTCTGCCTCAAAGAACTCTTTTAACTCTTTGGACTTTACCCCGTATGAATCGTAGAAGATTTTAAGAACTGATCTGAATGCCTCCTCGGAACCACTGTTTTTTATTGCAACGGCAGAATCTATTCCTTCTATATTCTCGTACCACTTTTTCTCAGCATAAACTTTTGGTTCTTCGGGAACTTCCTCTTTTTTATCCTCTTTATCGCTCATCAGCGAAAGAGGTCCGTCTGTTTCTTCATCCGCCCTTTCGGAAAGTATCTTCTCCTTAGGCAGCAAGGCTCCAAGGTTATACTTCCTGTTCGTCTTATTTATAAATATAAGTCCGAAAGTACCCGGCCCACAGTTAAGTGAAACCGCGGCAGAAACCTTTTGTACGATCACATGCTTAAAAGTCATCCGCTTTTCAACTTCACTGACTATCCATTTAAGTTCATCCTCCGGAACATCTACATATGAAATAAATAAAATATCCGTGTCGGGGTCTGATTTTTTCTTAAGCACAAAATCCAAATACTTTTTATAGGTTTTCTTCCTGCTTCCTATGAATATACGGTCTACTCCAAGAGAATTGTTTTTAACAACAAGAGACGGATGCAATGTAAGATTCAAAATAAGTTTATGTATATTTTCCTTTATTTTGCCGCTTCGCATCAGGTATTCGGTATTGCCTACAACAAATCCGGATCTTACATGATGTTTTGCATAGTCTATCTCATTTACGATATCCTCAACAGTTCTGTTTTGACGCGCCATATTACAGGCTATAAGAAGCAACAGACCGTATGCACTCGAAAGGCTTTCAGAGCAGATAACCGTAACGTCATCAAAGGATTTCGCTGCCTCACAGGCGTTTTTGTATTCCTTGCTGATAGCCGTGGTAAGAGCTATATGCAAGATATGATGAGCCTTTTTAAGCCCGTTCGCAAAAACCCTTTCAAAATCTTCCGTCGTAGGGGGCGTAGAATGAATGGGCTCCTCATGTTCCTTCATATAACGAATGATCTCGTCCGCATCAGCTTCATAAATATCCGTAAAAACCGCATTTTTTGTATGAATGTAAAACGGAACTATTTCAAGCGGCAACTGTTTTACGATCTTCTTCGGAAGATCGCACATACTGGTTCCGGTGATGAGAACCGGCATCTTTTTCCTGTATCCCTCAGCCGTACTTACGGTTTCCGGATTATCCTCTTTAAGGCTCTTGTTCTCAATCTTTTCGACAGGGATGTATTTAAACAGCATCCTTTCAAGATCCTCACCGGACACAGGTTTTACAAGATAATCGTCAAATCCGCTTATTCTGTATAATTCCCTGTTCTCACTTCCCGCATTTGCCGTAAGTACAACTATCGGCGTGCCGTTGTTGAACCCTCCGACCTGACTTCTTACATTATTAAAACACTCTATACCGTCCATCTCCGGCATGAGATGATCCATCAGGATCACATCATAATGATTTTTGAGGGTAAGTGTAAGTGCTTCCTGTCCGCTTATCGCAGTGTCCACCTTTACTCTTGTATCGGTAAGCAGTCTCTTTTCAACATCAAGATTCATCTCATTATCGTCAACTATAAGTATTGAAGCATCGGGTGCTGTAAAGGATGCAATGTATTTATCCCTCTTTATACTGCCTTCGTTTCCGTATACCCTTACATTACCAAGTAATTTTTTACTTCCTACCTTTTGCTTTAACTTGACCGAAAAAGTTGAACCCGTTCCATAGATCGAACTGACACTGATCTCGCCGTCCATTAATTCAACGAGCTGCTTTACAATGGACAGTCCCAGTCCCGTTCCCTCAATAAATCTGTTTTTTTCCTGATCGACACGTTTAAACACCTCAAAAAGATGAGGCAGAGCTTCCTTTTTTATTCCCATTCCGGTATCGGTGACAGAGATTAAAAGTTCCACCTCATTTTCTTTGGTTTTTTCACTTTCAACATGAAGAGAAACAGACCCTTCTTTCGTATATTTAACAGCATTGTTAAGCAGATTTATAAGTACCTGTTTGATACGCACTTCATCTCCGAACAACTCCGCCGGTGTGGAAGGATCTATATCAACCTTAAACTCAAGTCCCTTCTCGGACGCCTTCAGCCAGATCATATTTACGATATCGGACATCATATCTCCGATATTGTAATTAACCGGAACTATATCCATTTTCCCGGATTCTATCTTGCTCATATCCAGGATATCATTGACAAGCGAGAGCAGCATTGCCCCTGCCCCGCGTATATTATTGGCATCTCTTACTATCTCATCCGAAGCATCCTCACTGCGAAGGATAAGTTCATTCATACCGAGTATTGTATTTATCGGCGTTCTGATCTCATGACTCATGTTGGAGAAAAAACCGGATTGCGCCCTGCTCATCTCTTCTATTTCTTTTTTCTGCTCTTCCGCCATAAGGTTGGCTTTTATATGAAGTCTTGTATTGTATCCTATCAGAGTGGAAATTACGGTTGCCATGATAAACAGATTAACCGCATACTCCAGATACAAACCGTTTCCTACCATGGACGGAAGAAATATCGGATACATATATCCAAAATAAAGGCAGAATAAAGTTACCGAAACGCCTGATATAATGGTAAACCATTTAAACTTTCCTTCTAAAATAAGAACAGCGTAAAGCGCTGAAAATACCAGCCACACGGGCATACTTCCGTATATCCCTCCGCCCTTGAAAAACGTAAGCGGCAGAAATATAAATACCATGATAAGCGCTGTAAAGATCCGGCTCCACAAAAGCAATCTGCTTTTAAAACCGATAAAACCGGATATTGCGATAAGTGCAAAGAAAAACCCGGTGAACTCAAGAGACATGACCGGTTTGCTCATTAAATTAAAGAGCAGATTAAGTACAAAAGATATAATGGCTGTAAACAATCCGATAACGCTTAACAATATAAAGGATCTTTCCTGTATTCCCTCATTGGGGTTATTAAGAAAGGCTACTATTTTCTTAAACATAAAGTACCCCCTTCCTCTCTTCTACTTTGCTGTCTGAAACTGTCTTCTCGTATGTTATAAGAGATTCAGGCAATACACGCCTCATTGTTCTTTCAAACTCGCTTATGTCTATGGGCTTGGCAACAAAACCGTCAAAACCCTCTTCTATAAACATCTCACGGGCTCCGCTCACGGCATTTGCAGTAAGAGCTATTATCCTTAA
>JAILKW010000111.1 GCA_024693455.1 Lachnospiraceae bacterium | reverse complement strand
TGCTCCACTTATCCTTTTTGGTATTGTAACACCAAAGTGCGATAGAATTACTTACATGGTTCGAAGAAAGTACATACAGCTTATTCTTACAAGCAACAAATTTTCCGTCAAACATATCTGTTATATCTTTGGAGAATCTGCTGTTATTAAGAGGCAGTGAAAGATTATTTTCAAATAGATTCGTATCTTTATTTGAAGTACCGAATATAAATCTGCCTATTGCTTTGTCCTTATTAACAACTTTAACGACATGAGATCCTCCGTCAAGTCCGCTTATATCCGCTTTGATCTTTTTATTTTTCCAAACAAGAGCATTTACCTTCTTGTCATCAACATAGATCTTACCGCTCTTTTCAAAATAATAACCGTCTAAGATTAATTTCTTCCCCGTAACCGTAGCTCTGCAGATCAAAGGAGCCTTCTTCGTAAAGGTAGTCTTTCCGTTAAGATTAACCCTTCCTCCCGTCTGGCAAAGTTTTGCAAGATCCTTATCGTAATCCACGGATGCAAGAAGTTTGGCTTTTCTTTCGATCGCAACCTTTGCAAGTTTTGTATCGGAAAGATCGGCAGAGGCCTTTTCATCTTTTGCTATTATGGAAAGAGCCGCCGTTACAGTTGGTGCTGCCATAGAAGTTCCGTTAAGGAAATAATAAGGTCCCACGTATGCATCCTTATCTCCTATCGCTACATTATCAACATAAAAGAGAGTCTTATCTGTAAGATCTTCTTCTCCTTCGGGAACAGCAGATGAAAACTCCGCCAAAGCGTATTTCTTACCGTTGTTTTCCCAAACATAGAGCCCGTTTACCTCTCCCGGATCCTTAGGTCCGAAATCATCCTCATTTGCTTTATAGTTCTGATGATAATATTTAGCTTCTTCAACAAAAGCATTGAGATTCATCGTGTACTGTGTCCACTGAAGACTGCTGACATTTCCGGAAGCGGCTGCTACAAATCCCCTCAAATCCTCTGAAAAAGAAACATCATCGCTGCCAATGGAATTATCGATCATCATATCTACCTGCCTTGCATACTTTACTCCCGATCCCGAAGTAATTTCAAGCATGACAGATGAAACTCCGCAGTAAGTATGTGTTTTATCATTGGCACTTACTTTTAAAGAAAGCCAGTTAGCTTTTGAAGCATCATCTATGGGAATTGCCATCCACATAGAATGTCCTGCCGGATAATTTCCTCCCATATAAGTTTCTGTATCAAAAGGAAGGCTTATGGGTTTATAACTCCATGAGTTTTCATCATCAAAACCAAGTCCCTTACCGGAAGCAGCACTTCCTATCTGTTTTGCGTCTTTATTTACCGCACCTGATGAAGTAACAGGGCAGGCATCAAAAAAGAGAACTTCTTTTGTACCGTTAAACCTTTCTATACGTTTACCTGCCAAATTAGCAGGATCTGTATTTTCCGGATAAAAAACATTGTAATTCTTAAGATCAACCAGATTTCCTTCTGAATTTGTGGCTCTTATCTTCTGCGGAACAGAAGAAAGCATCTGGGCTCCGGGTGCAAATACATCGGTGGAAGCCTGACCGTAGCATGAGAAAAACGTCGCCTTTCCATCCTGATTTGCAGCATTTACGGTAATTGCGTAAGGACTGTTGTTCATACCTCCGATATCGACATTTTCATCCATGTCCATTCCGCCGTTGCCTGAAGCATATACGGTATTTACACCGAGTGCTCCAAGCTTATTGACCATGATGGTATCGGACAGTTTAGGATTTAACACTCCCAGAGAAACATTTACAGCTTTAAGATTAACTTCTTTTGCAACTGTTGTAAGCCATTCCAAGCCGCTTATAAAATCATTGATACCGGATTTGGCACCGTCATCTCCGAATACACGGACGCCGAAAACCTTTGCACCCTTTTCAACACCGGATATTCCGTATCCGTTCCAGCCTGCTGCCATTATTCCGGCAATATGAGTGCCGTGCATCATATGATCCGTAACATCCCTGATATTTAAATAATCGTCGGGATTTTCATTGTATGCGGTTATATTGATACCGTTGGGACCGCAGTGATATTTTGCCTGCTGCTCTTCGGTGAAAGTATAAAGAGAATCCACCAGATCCGGATGTGTGATATCAATACCCGTATCCATAACACAAAGAGTTCCCGATGCATTATCTTCGCTTCCGTTCCAGCCGGGTATCTTCAAAGATCTTGCATCACCGTTTTTGGCATTGGGTGTTCGATATATAGATGCCGTAGCATCATTTGCATACCACTGATAATCCGTAAGGTCTGTGTCATCGAGATCCGCACCTTTCTTTACAGTACCTACCTTAGTATCTGCTTTTACCCCGGAAGTTGTTTCCGTTAAGTCCGATATCGGTTCAGGCTTTTTAAGTACGTAATTCGGTTCAGCCTCAACAACATCCGGATCAGCATATAACTCGGTAAGTATTTCTTTAGTGGATTTTGTGTGATCTACAACATGTCTGATGACATATGTATCATCCTCTGCAACTTCTATTCTTTCATCGGCTTTTGTATTCTCCTCGCTTTCGGATATAGCAAGTTCTACAGCTTCAGCGTCAACTTCAGAAAGAACATCGGCAGTCTTT
>JAILKW010000071.1 GCA_024693455.1 Lachnospiraceae bacterium | reverse complement strand
CTTCTAAGCGAAATATTAAGATTTATACGACTGTCATTAAAGACCCTGGCCATTTCATGCTCGTATTCGGCTACTCCGCAGTTTTCTATCCCCTTTAGCTTATAGCTTTTATCCAGGGTAAAAAGCTTGATCTTGTTTTCTTTTCCAAGCCTTTGTCCAAGTGCCGCAAGAAGCCTTTGTCTTTCAAGAGAAGTAAGTCTCCTCTCCAAAAAATAAGCCGTATATCTGTATCCGAGAGGCTCAACACAGGTCTTGTCAGGATCAAGCGGAAGATGAGGTCTTATCCTGTCTATCAGCTCCTGTGTCATCATCTCACCTATGAGCGGATATCCGTAAAGCTTTGACTGTGCCTCCAGTATACCGTCTATATATCCCTTAAGTTCAGGATCGGACTTTGATGCTCTTTCACTGAACCTGTCATAAAAATTATGTGCCTCGTTATATAAGGCACCCACGAAAGATATGTCCGATTTCGTTCTTTCAGAGGATGGGACCGCATCCGAAAGCTTATGCTTATCACCCGGCAAAACAATGTAATGAACATTGGTAAGCCCTCCGGAGCGCAATTCCTCCACCCATGAAGAATCAAACAAAAATACGTGATTTGTGGGATAGATCATCGTGAAGGAATATAAATACACATAGGGACTGTCGTAGATCACCGATATGTATTTAATACCCAGCTTATTACACGAACTCGAAACGAGGGGAAAATAATTATATGAAAAGCAAAAATCCGCATCCTTTGCCGCAAGTTCAAAATATTTATTAAATTCTTCGCTGCTTATGGCATTGTAATCGGGATGGGAAAATCTTATTACTTCATACCCGAGTTCTTCGAATACTCTAACGGTAGCTTCCCTGTGGAAACAATGCCAGTCAATAAATATCATCTTCATAGTTTTAATCATACCAAATTTATATTTTACCCGCAATAAATAACGATTTATGATATATTATAAAGGATTCCGGATAAACCTGAATTTAATCAAATCAAAGGAGGCTGTATGTCAAAAGGAAGAATACTATTATATAGATGGAACGCGTACAACTATCTTGATATCTGTGAAACCTTTTCTCTCATGGGATATGAAATAGATGAAGTTAGATTTGAACCGGAAAGTTATGATGAAGATAAAGAGTTTTATGATATTCTGAAAAACAAGATTCTAACGACTAGCTACTTATTTGCCTTCAGCGTAAATTATTTCCCCATCATCTCCAATGTGTGCGACGAATACGGTCTTCCCTATTTATGCTGGACCTGCGACAATCCGCTTATAAGTATGTATCACAAATCTGTTTTCAACAGTGTTAATCACATCTTTACCTTTGATAAGACCAATCTTATCGAGTTTAAACGCATGGGAGTAAAAAACATCTATTACCTCCCTCTTGCGGTTGACAGCGGCAGGATACAATCAATCCTCACTGTTGCAGATGACCTTTATGAATATCAAAATGAGATCAGCTTTGTCGGAAGTCTTTATGAGAAAAATTCTTATGACAGCATGGAATCCGTACTTCCCGATTATCTGCGCGGATATTTTGAAGGGATCATGGAAGTCCAAAGTGATCTCTACGGAACCAATATTTTAGAGAATGCCTTAACCGAAGATATTCTTAAAGAGCTTGATAAATATTATACTCTCGAAAAATCCGCAGACTCCTTTTCAAGCCTGCAACTGATTTTTTCCACTACGGTTTTAGGCTTTAAAACTGCGGAGATCCAAAGAAAAAGAGAGCTCCTTAAGTTGTCCCGGATCAATGATGTATCACTCTATTCAAACAGCGATGCTACCGATCTTATTACTGTAAACAGCAAGGGCTCTTTGGACTATTATTCGGAAATGCCAAAAGTTTTTAATCAAAGCAGGATCAACCTTAACTTTACTATTCCGAATATCAAAACCGGCATTCCCCTTCGTGTATGGGATATACTCGGATCGGGTGGTTTTTGTCTTACCAATTATCAGGCAGAACTTAGCGACTATTTTAAGGATGGTCAGGATCTGGCCTGGTTTTACGGAACAGAAGATCTCATTGAAAAAGCAAAATGGTATCTTGCCCATGACAGTGAGCGCAGAAGGATCGCGCATAGCGGTTTTAATAAAACAAGGGAACATAATTATATGAAACGCCTCGATCAAATGCTCACTACAGTAAATTTCTAGTCTCACTCACGGGAAATTTGCGTTGGCTTTAACTGACATATTTCATATGCAAATCCCCGCGCATCCTCGCGTAGCGTATATCTCAAACGGAGATTGAACTCCGCCCGAGACAAGTTTCTTGCCCGGCCCACTCTCTGCTTAGCAGCGGGGAATCTCTTCTGAAATATAAAAATCTCCGGCCATTGACCGGAGATTTTTAAAAAGAGGATAAGATGGGCTCTGAAATTCATTTTTATTATCCGAGGAGTGAAAGGACTCCCTGGGTACTCTGGTTGGCCTGTGCCAGCATTGACTGTCCTGCCTGTGCCAGAATGTTGTTCTTTGAATATGTAACCATTTCTTTGGCCATATCCGTATCTCTTACGCGGCTCTCTGCTGCGCTTGTATTCTCTGATGTAATATCCAGATTGGCTATTGTGTGCTCAAGTCTGTTCTGGATAGCACCAAGATTTGCTCTCTGGGTTGAAACAAGGTCGATAGCGTTCTGTACCAGTTTCATTGTTGCGCCTGCTGCGGCGAAGGAACTTACGCTAAGACACTTATCTGTATCTGAACCGTAGTTTGCAAAATCTACTCCGGGCTGTACTTCATAAGACTGCTGATCTTCGTATACGATGTAGGCGTCATCTTCTGAGTTTTTACCCCAATCATAAGTTGCTCTTGCGAACGGATCATTGGCGGATGTTGTGACTGTGGTCATTGTAGTCTGAGGAGTTCCGGATGCTGTATATGTAGTAGTGGGAACCTGTGTAGTGGTGCTTCCTGTGCCTACTGCAAGAGATGTTTCAACTACTTTTGAAGTCTCAACTGTAAGTCCAAGACCTCTTACAGAAAGAGCTCTGATAGAGATTTCGATCTTCTGTCCGCAGAGAGAACCAACCTGAAGATTCTTTGATGAGAATGTTCCGTCGAGAAGGTTCATTGTGTTGAACTGTGTTGAAGATGAGATACGATCGATCTCACTTGCAAGCTGGTTGATCTCAAGCTTAAGCTGACCTCTGTCGATAGATGTGTTTGTATCGTTAGCTGCCTGAGTTGCAAGCTCGTTCATTCTCTGAAGCATTGCGTGTACTTCGTTAAG
>JAILKW010000319.1 GCA_024693455.1 Lachnospiraceae bacterium | reverse complement strand
CCCACAGTCCTTCCGTGAAAACTGTTCTGTGCAGCAATTATTTCACAGCCTGCATGTCCTTTCTTTTTATAGGCGTATTTTTTGGCAGTCTTAATAGCGCCCTCTATAGTTTCCGCTCCACTGTTTGTGAAAAAAACTTTATCAAGTCCGCTTGCTTCTTTTACCGCTGTGGCCGCATCTGCAAGAGCTGTGTGATAATATAAATTTGAAGTGTGAAAAAGTTTTTTCACCTGAGCCGTAACAGCATCTTCAAACTCCTTATCTCCGTATCCAAATGCCATAACTCCGATTCCGGACCCAAAATCGAGATACTCTTTTCCGTTTACATCAAATAGACTTGTTCCCTTTCCATAATCAAAAACCACGGGAAATCTATTGTAAATATGCAGCAAACTTTCATCTGCTTTTTTCATGATCTGATCCATAAAAACCTTCTTCCTATTCAGAATACATTACACCTTCATCTTCAAGGATCGCTGTTCCGATACCTTTATTGGTAAATATTTCCAGCAACAGACAATGAGCTATACGTCCGTCAAGAATATGAACTCTTGAAACACCTTCTTCAATCGCATCTATACAGTTGCCGAGTTTGGGAAGCATACCGCCTCCTACAATACCGTTTTCTATAAGTTCTCTCGCTTCCGAAACTTTAAGTTCGGAAATAAGTGTTGATGGATCTTCGGGATCTTTATAGACACCCTTGATATCCGAAAGAAAGGCAAGTTTTTCTGCAGAAACTGCCTTTGCTATCGCACATGCTGCATCATCGGCATTGATATTATAAGTTTGAAAATCATCATCCATTCCAATGGGACATACTATGGGAAGAAAATCATTTTTCAAAAGATCAAATAAGATCTTGGGATTAACGGAATCTACATCTCCTACATATCCTATATCTTCTCCGTTGGAATATTTACGGGTAACATGTAAAAGGCCTCCGTCTTTTCCGCTGATACCTATGGCATTAACACCTAATGACTGAACCAAAGAGACAAGTGATTTATTAACCCTTCCAAGAACCATCTCGGCTATCTCCATTGTAGGTTCGTCCGTTACACGAAGTCCCCCGACAAACCTGGGCTCCATACCGCTCTTTTCAACCCATTTATTGATATCTTTGCCGCCTCCGTGAACGATTATCGGCTTAAATCCAACCAGTTTGAGCAGGGTAACATCCTCTATAACCTGCTTTTTTAAATTCTCATCAAGCATGGCTGAACCGCCGTACTTTACTACTATGATCTTTCTGTTAAATCTTTGAATGTAAGGAAGTGCTTCAATAAGGACCGATGCTTTTTCCATTACACTTTTCATTTCTTCTTCTCTCATTACATCTCCCAAAATATAAAGTCGCCGTGCCAAAAGCAGGCGACTTAATAATTATTGAATCATTGGCTGCATCTTATACTCTTAAGACATCAATTATTTGATGTCAAATTTAAATAAGCGGCGAGTGCGGCAGCTGTACTGACTATAGGCATTGACTGAACAATAACTCTTCCGGGGCCTGTTACAACAGTATTAAAAAGTCCTTCGCCTCCGAAAAGAACGTTCTTAACTCCCTTAACACTCTGTATCTCCAAAGAACATGTTTCATCCATACATACGAGATATCCGGTGTCCATTATCATCTTTTCTCCTGCGGCAAGTTGATATTCCTTGGCAGAACCGTCTATCTCAATAAGAACCGTTCCGTTTCCGCTGAACTTTTGCATGATAAAGCCTTCACCGCTGAAAAAGCCTCCGCTTATTTTCTTTTGAAAATGAATGGAAGTATCTATTCCTTCATCACTTGCAAGGTATGAGCCCTTTTGAGCGATAACGCTGTTCCCATTAAGTTCAAATCCTCGTATCTCACCCGGAAATGAAGATGAAAAAGCTATCTCTCCGTCTTTTTCGGCAACATATTTGTTACGGAAAATGTTCTCACCTGAAAAAGCACGTCCGAATACTTTACCGATACCACCGCCCTCAGTCTTCATTGTGATACCATCTGTCATCCATGACATAGAACCACTCTCACAATAAACACTCTGGCCTTTTTGCAATTTAACGATTGCCGCGGGAAGATTTCCGCCGATCACTTCATATTGCATACTCACTTACCTCCTGTAAAACGTCAAGACTCGCTCTTAAGTCTTATACATCGTAACCAATTGCTCTGATAATCTAAAATTTCACAAACATTATATACCATACCCCATTGTTTACTCAACCACTTTTTGAAGTTACCTTTCATTTTGTTTTCGATTTAAAATACTTTTTATGCTATCAAAAAACGGGCCGCAAAGCCCGTTTGATCAAAAAGTTTTTGTTGCCATAAGAGCATATAAGATTGTCATGAAAACAAGTATGATAACCTCTTCTTTTATCCTGCTTACCATAAGACCCGCGCATTCTCTCATGAACGCATTCGGCCAGAAATACCATTTTGTCTTTGCTCCCATGCCTTCGGCATTGAGTCCCAAAGCATTTGCCCAGTTTCCGCTTCTGAAAACATGATAATTCGTTGTTGAAAAAGCGACCTGTGCATCTTCACATCTTTCATCGATGATCTTTTTTGAAAATTTTAAATTTTGATAAGTACTTGTTGACTCTGTTTCCTTAATTATGAAATCTTCGGGTATTCCTTCCCCGATAAGATAGTTTGCCATTGCCTGTGATTCCGGCATCGACTCATCAGGCCCCTGTCCTCCCGAAGGTATCATATATGCTGTCTTTTGGGTCTTTTCTTTTTGTTCCCTCCAAAATTCTATAGCTTTATCGCATCTTCCTTTTAGAAGGGGTGTCAACGATCCGTCTTTTCGGAACTTACATCCCAAAATAACTATAAAATCCTTATCATATGACGGAATATGCTTAGCCGCCCTGTATCCGCATGCAATTGCACCAATAAGTACACATTCAAAGTATGTGTAGATCGTGGTCAGTATGGTACAGATCACATTATATCTTACATAGGCTTCATGTTCTCCTATAAAATCAACGTTTTTAAGAAGGAATATAACTATCTCTCCTCCTACCAAAACAAATGCTGCCAGTATTCCGAGAATGTTTTGTATCCGGAAGCCTTCGTGCCTTAGAAGTGAAACATTGCTTACTATCATAAGGACCGAAAACAGCAGAAGGAAGGGTGTAAAATATAAAGTGAAATTGTATCCGCTGCTGACAATTTTATCATATACAGATACCATGATAATATTTACCGGATCGCCAAAATAACAGATCAATTGATATAAAATAACAAAACCGTTTATTCCCAAAAACAGCGACAGACCAAGTGCAAATACGGTGTTATATGAATATATCTCACTTTTTTTAGATTTAACAAAAAACCTCAGCAGTATTACAGCCATTCCAAGATAAAATAAAGAAACCGCTCCGATGTAGATCCAATCCCCGGTATATCCCCCGGAGCTATCATCAAACACCGTTAGAAATCTGTCTATAGAATAACTCATGCTTCTGGAAAAGTTTATTCCTTCAATGCGATATTCATAATCTACATTTCCCGGTTTCTTTGGTGTTATATAAAGGCAGATATGATCTTCAAAAACTTCTATCTCATCTATTGTTGCTATCTCCTCATCTCCGCCGGTAAGCGTACCTTTTTCCTTTATTTCATCTATAGTGTATTTACCGCCGGTATAAATGGAAAAAACCGACTTATATGTATTGCCTATAGCAAACCTTCCTGATACGGCAATAACGATCAATGCTGCCAAAAGTATTAATATTTGTATCGTTACTTTTCTCATTTTTTACCTCGTTTATTGTTTGTATCACC
>JAILKW010000216.1 GCA_024693455.1 Lachnospiraceae bacterium | reverse complement strand
TCTGACTCCATAATGCCGGATTCGTTCAAAGCTTTCTTTAGAAATTATGATATAGAAGCCGCAGTCTTACTTCCTGTTTTTGTGCATGAAGATATCGGTATGTATCTTTGCTTCGTGGCCAGGAGAGATCCGAGAAAATGGGCTGTTGAAGATATACGTTTCTGTAATGATGTAAGACGCATAACACAGACAATCCTATCGAGACATATTTCCCAAAATTCACTTGCAAGTTCTTATTCTGCCATAGATCAGATACTTGAAAATGCGGGAGTGGGGATCTGTGTCAGGGATTCGGTCGGAGGCAGTTATTTATATGAGAATGATATGTATACTGCAATGTTTTCCGATCTTTCAGATAAGACAAGGTTTGAAAGAACAATGTCGGAAGCCTTGGCGCATGCTGAGATTCTTGAAAAATCCGGTAACCTTGACAATAAAAAAGATAAGTCAAAAGAATTCTATGCAGAAAACAGCGGAAGATGGTTTTCATACACGTTTTCATCCATTAAATGGGTGGATGAAAGAGATGTTGATATGTGTACGCTCTTTGATATTACCCGCCTTAAGAAATATCAAAGACAGATAGAGCAACAGGCGGATCTGGATGATCTTACAGGTTTGTATAACAGGCACAGATTTCACACCGATGTTGAAAAGAGCATAAGGGATGCGGTTCGTTCCGCAGGTCAGGGAACACTCATCTTCCTGGATCTTGATGATTTCAACTCATTAAACGACGGTCTGGGACATGTTCTGGCAGACAGATTCCTTGTTTTGGCTGCTGAAGCTTTGGTTCACGTTGTGGGCGGCAAAGCACAGTGTTATAGAATAGGAGGAGATCAGTTTGCGATACTGGTTCCCTATTCCGGAGCGGACAAGGTGGATGGTATGGTTCAGACCATTTTGTCACGGTTTGATAAGCCATGGAAACTTCAGGACAATAATTATTATTGTACAATTTGTATGGGAATCGTTTCTTTCCCGCTTCATGGCACGACGGAGGATGTTCTTACACAAAAGGCTGATTTTGCTCTTCATCTTGCTAAGAATAACGGCAAGAATAAAGCCGAATATTACGGTATAGAAGAAGAAAAACGTCCCACCGATAAGCTTGAGATGGAAAATGTCATGCGTGATGCCGTGGCTGAGGGCTGCAGAGAATTTGAAGTGTATTATCAGCCTGTTGTTGATGTTTCTTTGCCCGATCATCCTTGCTGCGGGGCAGAAGCACTTGTCAGATGGGATTCTCCCAAGCTTGGATTTTTGCTTCCCGATAAGTTTATACCTCTGGCGGAGTACCTTGGCCTTATAGTTCCCATAGGAGAGCATGTTTTACTGGAGGCTTGCAGAAGATGCAGGTATTGGAATGATTTCGGACATCCTGAGTATAAGATCCATGTCAATATGTCGGTGGTCCAGCTCATGCAGGAAGACGTTGTGGATGTGGTTAGAAACACTCTTGAGGTATCGGGTATTATTCCCGAGAATCTTACAATAGAAGTTACAGAGTCCCTTGCGGTTAATGATATGAACAGGATGAAAAAAGTTTTGGAAGGGATACATGCACTTGGAGTAAGACTTGCACTTGATGACTTCGGTACAGGCTATTCTTCTCTAAATCATATCAAAGAGATGCCTCTTGATGTAATTAAGATTGATAAATGTTTTGTTAATGATATAAGCCGGGATGATTTTTCGGGCGCATTCATAAAAACGGTTTCAGATCTTGCAAACTCAATAGATGTTAATGTGGTTGCTGAAGGTGTTGAAGACCCGGATCAGGCTGATATTCTTGGGGATATGAATATAGATATGATCCAGGGCTATCTTTATGACAAACCGCTCACACAGCTTGATTTTGAACGTAAATATCTTAATTTAGACTAAAGACAGATCTGCCTTATTAATTAAGGCAGGTCTTAATTTTTTGGGAGAATTGTCCGATATAGAAAGTGAAAGAAAAACCGGGAAAGGAGGTAGTAAAATGGTAGAGTATATCAACGCAATGAATGTTGCATTAACGGAAGATGCAAGGCTTAGGCATGAAAACAAAAAGCGGCGCAGCATAGCAAAAAGATTTGTGATAGTAGAGCCACTTTGCAGCAAGGATAATGCCAACAACGGTTCACCGCCGAAAACCGCTCAGCAAATAAAGTTTAAGCCTGCAAAAAAAGCTCCCCCGCCGGAACCTGAATTGATATATAAAGATCCCGATATAGGAAGTGTAATAGATTTCATAGCATAGAAAGGAATTGAATATGAATTTCGAATCTAAATAAGACGGAAACGATGTTGTCGTTTCCGTCTGTTTTTTTTAAAATTTTTTGCTGTAGTTATGCAAAAATCTAATATATTTTTCGCCCGGATCATCTTCCCTGAATCTTATCAGATAATACCTGTCAAAAATCTTTTGCAAAAGTTCTTTTTCCGCTTCATCCTCCACATTATCCAGATATTCATAAAGAGAAACAGCGTTTACGGGATATTTTTTTTCAAGCTTTCGCCTTAAAAGCTCCATATCGGTCTGAACTTTTTTTCTTGCATCAAGTCTTTGGTAATGAAGTCTTATGGCTGTAAAGTAAGCTATTAAAACAAGGGCTGCTATCATTAAAAGATATGCTGCGTATTTTTTGAGATTGTTTAAGGATTCCTGTCTCTTTTTAGCCTGTTCTTCGGCTGAAATTGAGGATGTAACGGAATCCGGAAGCTTCACGGAGGATATTTCCTTTTCTTTTTGCGTATCTTCGGATGACTCATCGTTTTTTTCGGCTTCGGTGTCGGTGGAGATCGTTTTGCTCCAACTGCGCTGCTCTGCGGTTTCCATAGTACTTGTCGGTTCAAAATCTACCCAGCCGATGCCTTGAATGTAGGCTTCGGGCCAGGCATGTGCTTCTTTTCCTCGTACCATATGGGTTTTATTGTCGCTGTGCAGGTAGCCTTGAGAGTATTTGGCGGGAATATCGCAGAGCCTGAGCATTAAAACCATGGAAGAGGCGTAGTAGGTACAATAGCCTTTTTGCTCTTCGAAAAGAAAGCTGTCAACAAAATTTTCGCTTCCACGAAGATCACAGTTTATATCGTAGGTATATTGTCTTAAATATTTTTCGATCGCCTTCGCTTTATCATAGTCGTTATCAAGGCCTGCGGTGATTTTACTTGTAAGGTTTTTGATGCGGTCAGTTGCCATTGAAGTGTCCAGATATTTTTCGTCATAATAAGAGGATGCATTAGAAACGGCCTCTTCATATTCCTCTCTTGTCATAACACGAGGGAAGTCTATTCCCATTGTCTCGGAAATATATGATGAAAGAGTATCATAGTCTGATATTTGACCGCTTGAGGCCCCGGCATCCGATACCAGTTCTTTAAAGTAAGGACTGGCATAGTCAATATTTAGGTATCGGACACCATAGGAAAATCCTTTTTGAGCTATATATCCCGGCCGGTTTCTTAAAGTTATATCAAGCCATATTACGTTTGACGGAGCAAGAATGTCTGAGGTTCTTAAATAGTTATATCTGACATTTGCCCAAACAGGTGTAATGAAACTGTTTATCTTTTCCTTGGAAAGGGAAGAGTGATACAGGGAGTTGGCAAGGATCGCAAACTGCTCATTATAGATATTGGGGTTTTCCTCTTTTCCCGTGAAGCCGTTTCTGCCAAGTTTTGTATGAGAGCGTCCTTTTATATAGATCGATCTTGCACTTCCGAGAGTGGAAAAATAAAGTTCATCCCTGTCCGAAAAACTGATCCCGCCCGTCATAAGACCGGTTTCGGAATAACCGGAGTAAATGGCATCACCGCCGGCTAATCCGTCAAAAGCATATTCGATCTGCCAAAACATATCGGAAAATGCCCGTTCTATCTTTGATATAACGGAGCGAATGCCCATCCATTCCATGGGTTCACTTGAGGATGGCGTAAAATATACGGCCGTAAGGATTATGGCAAACAGTATAACCTGATATTTTTCTTTGAAATCGTGATCAAAAAACAGACCTGCGTATAGGAGCAGAGCGTAGATGATAAGTAGGAAAAGAGAAAGAGCAACCTGTTTTGGAACTTCGGAACCGCTGAACCAAAAAACGGAAGATCCCAATGTATAGATTGACAAAAGATGTTTGCCCAAACGAAGTTTCCTTATCAGCCACAGAAATGCCATGATAAGAAGAGGAAGTATCGTATTTAACAGCATATGCTCATCTTTGAAGATCAAAAATCTGAAAAGTGGCAGTATGGGACAGATAATGTATGAAAAATATTCATGATCCGATGCAATGCCTAAAATAAATATTGCAAAGTAGATAAAAAGATAAATCAAAAAAAGATTGCGGTCCAACTTACCCACAGGCAGCATTAAGAGAGCTTCCGTGCCCGTGATCATCACTGCAATGATAAGCGGAAGCGTCATGAGGTATTCAGTTTCTTTTTTTAAAGAAATATTCAATTTACTTACCTCTTGGCCTGATCAAGGTTAATTTTGCAATCGGTTTCGGAAATTATAAGTACAATGCTGTTTTGCGGATCTGCAGCCTTATACAGAAGGGAATTAACTTCATCCGTATTATGTGAAGGCAGATGCCTGGTAAGATCTGAGTAAAAATTATTAAAACTTTCATAACCGTCTATAAGATGATATGTGGGCTTGAAATTGTAATAAATAATTTTTACCGGTTTCTTTTGTCTGGCAAAATAGTCGGCAGCAGAGACCGCAAACTCAAGAAAACGGTCTCTTTTTTGCATGACTGTTTCTTCGACAACAAAATCATTGTTTTCAAGTATTATTACCGGCATCTGAAGGTTTTGATGATCCGGGATACGGACGTATAGCTCATTTGTCCTTGCATAGTTTTTCCAATGTATTTTTGATATCGGATCAAAAGGCCGGTATTTTTGCATATCGTTTCCCAAAGTATCGAAAGAGGTGCTTTGTATCTGTTTTCTCATCCTTGAGTTGTCGTCGGATAAGGCTTTTTCAAGAGGCTTAAAAGCAATGGTTGTAAGATCGGGCTTTACATGGACAAGGATGGTACCCTGTGATATGTCAAATCGGAAAACAACAATTCCGAAAGGGTCCTTAAGCATAAGCCGGTATATGCCTACTCCGTAGCTGCCTGCATATTTACAGCAGATATCCGTATGAATTGTGATTTTTTGTTTGGGCATCAGGCTGTATTCGGTTTCTATGAGTTCTTTGCCGAAGGAAAAAACATTGGGTGGGATTAAAAGGCTAAGTGATCCTATAGGTAAAAAACCGGGATTTTCAAGTATCAGTGTAAATTTGCTTTTTTGCTGTTTTCTAAGGTAAACCGTATCAAGTTCCTGATGAGAAGTTACGCACATCCTGCATATATACAGATAGATGATGGTAAAAGGCAGATAGAGCAGTATGGAAAAAAAGAGTCCGTAGGTTATAACGCCGCCTATGTTACTTACCAGTACTGCACTTGCAATAAGAAGCAGCAGATATATTATTCTTGGAATTATTGGCTTTTTTATAAGAAAATTGATTTTATCTGACATATTATTACCTTGGCGGATTAACCTTACCTAAAGCTTTTTGAATTAAAGATTCCGCGGAAACTTTGTTAAGATTTGCCTCTGTAGTGAGGATGAGTCTGTGAGGTAAAGTGACGGACGCCATATAAGTAATGTCCTCCGGA
>JAILKW010000309.1 GCA_024693455.1 Lachnospiraceae bacterium | reverse complement strand
ATGCCCCATGAAGTAAGTCCGGAAACAGAGCCGTCAAATTCTTCACCGATATAACTTTCCATATACTCGGCCTTCTTCATTTTCTCAACCTGACGCTCAGCGCCGTCGGCCCTTCTTTCGTTTTTGGAAGAAACCTCGCATATCCTCGGAAGAATACTTTTAAAATGAGTCATATCCTTTTTGGATATCGAAGCCTTTCCAAAGCTTACCCTTGAACCGGCTATCTTTGTCGAAAGAACCGTATTCGATCTTTCATATCCCTTTGTTGCTCTGCTGTGAAGTGCAGTCTTAATAACCCTGTGAGTAATAAGGTCGGGATATCTCCTGATCGGAGAAGTATAGTGACAATAATAAGGCGCCGCAAGTCCGAAATGTCCGCTGCACTCAACTTCATAAACAGCCTGCTGCATGGAGCGAAGCGTCAGCATTTTGGCAAGTTCCGCCTCCGGACGACCTTCGGTTTCTTCTATGAGTTCCGCTATCTTTCGGGGATGGATAGACGTAAGATCCCCTCTTAAGACGTGTCCGAATTTGGTCAGGGTATGATTTAGATTTTCAAGCTTTTCGGGATTCGGAAAATCATGGGTCCTAAACGCGATCGGAAGATCGTTTTCGCAGGCAAATGCCGCTACACATTCATTGGCACTTAACATAAAATCCTCAATTATAAGTGAGGATGTGCCTCTTACGTAAGGATGAACATCTACAGGTCTTCCCTTTTCATCAAGTTCTATACCTATCTCCGCCATGTCAAAATCTATTGAGCCCCTTGCTTTTCTCCCTTTTCGTATCTTTGTGGAAAGCTCATACATAAGCTCAAACATTTTGACGAAATCTTTATAGGTCTTCATGGCCTTTTTATCTTTTGCAAGCACAAGATCTACAGCATCATAGGTCATACGCCTGTCGATATTGATAACCGATTCGGTGATCCTGAACTCGTAAATACGGCCGTTTTCATCCAACTGCATTATACATGAAAGCGCAAGACGATCCTCTCCCATATTAAGGGAACAGATATCGTTTGAAAGCTCAACCGGAAGCATGGGAATAACCCTGTCCAAAAGATAGACGGATGTCGCACGTTTAACAGCCTCAGCATCAAGTGCAGAGCCTTCTTTAACATAATGGCTTACATCGGCAATATGAACTCCGAGCTCATATCCGTTTTTCGTCTTAGTCACGGAAACCGCATCATCAAGATCCTTGGAATCAGCTCCGTCAATGGTAACCATCATAACATCCCTTAGATCTTCTCGTGACTTAAGTTCGGCAGAAGTAACCTTAAGCGAAGTCTTTTTGGCTTCTTTTAATACTTCCTCCGGGAACTCGTAAGGTATTTCCGCAGCACAGACAACCGATAAGATATCAAGTCCTACGTCACCCTTTATTCCGAGTATGGATGTGATCTCACCTTCCGGCTTTTTGTTAAGACTGCCGTAATCTGTAATATGACAGATGACCTTGGAATTGTTTTTGGCTCCCATCGACGCGTGCCTGGGAACATAGATATCGAAAGGTATCCGTGCGTCATCACAGATGACAAATCCAAACTCTTCCGCCATTTCAAAGGTACCTACCACATTTATCGTAGCATGGGAAGTAATGCCTATGACCTTGCATTCAGTACGTTTTTTACCGTTATGATCGTCTTCTCCTATAGTCTCGATCTGTACCTGATCACCGTTAAAGGCATTCATTGTATATCTTTCGGGAACAAAAAAATCATCTTCGATTCCCTCAACGGTTACAAATCCAAAACCTTTTGCATGGCTGGTAAACATACCCTCATATTTTTTTGGAACAAACTTCTTCTTTTCCTTTTTGTTTGTTCTTTTTCGTTTTATTATCTTCTCTCTCTTTGCCATTTTACCCCATTCATAAGAAAAGCCTGCCATCGCCAAAACGCGATGACAGGCAACATATCATATCCATTCTTTACTGAAGCGGTCCACTGTTAAGAACTGCTGCAAGTATGAAAAACAGAATAACCAAAACCGTGGTAATGCGAACCAGCATACCTTCACGGCTGTGGCTCTTATTACGGCTCCAGTAACTGTCAAAATTCTGTCCCGAAAGAGAACCGAGTCCGGCACTCTTTCCCTCCTGGAAAAGAATGATAACTGTCAATGCGATACTTACAAGAATAAAAATAATTAAAAGTATAGTCTTTAAAACTTCCATTATATTTCCTCCTCAATCTCGCCTTAATCAAGGCGACTTTTGGTATCATATCACAATAACAACGATAATGCAAGTATTTTTAAAGGTTTATTTTGACTTAAAATACTCATCTATACCTTTCGCTGCCGCCTTACCTGCACCCATTGCAAGAATTACGGTAGCTGCGCCCGTTACTGCGTCTCCACCTGCATATACAGCAGCTTTTTCGGTCTTTCCGGTCTCTTCCTCAGCTATAATGCAGCCTCTCTTATTTGTTGCAAGTCCTTCTGTCGTAGATGAGATAAGAGGATTGGGTGAAGTACCGAGTGACATGATAACCGTATCGGCCTCTATCTCATATTCACTTCCGGGAACTTCAACAGGTCTGCGTCTTCCGGACTCATCCGGCTCTCCAAGCTCCATCTTGATGATCTTAATGCCGCGAACCCAGCCTTTGTCATCAGCAAGTATTTCAACAGGATTTTGAAGGAGATCAAAGATAACTCCCTCTTCCTTTGCATGATGAACCTCTTCAACACGGGCAGGAAGCTCAGCTTCACTTCTTCTGTAAACAACATGAACCTCAGCGCCGAGACGAAGTGCTGTACGCGCAGCATCCATTGCCACGTTACCTCCGCCTACTACAACAACCTTTTTACCTCGTGAAATAGGTGTGGCTGCATCCTGATAAGCCTTCATAAGATTGCTTCTGGTAAGGAATTCATTTGCGGAAAATACTCCCGAAAGCTGCTCTCCCGGGATACCCATAAACTTGGGAAGTCCTGCGCCGGAGCCTACAAATACAGCTTCAAAGCCTTCTTCTTCCATAAGTTCGTCAATGGTGATCGACTTACCTATGATCACGTTGGTCTCGATCTTAACGCCGAGAGCCTTTACATTCTCAACTTCCTTAGCAACAACTTCATCCTTGGGAAGACGGAATTCCGGAATACCGTAGACCAAAACTCCACCTGTCTTGTGAAGAGCCTCGAAAATTGTCACATCATAACCTAATCTTGCAAGATCTCCTGCACATGTGAGTCCCGCAGGACCGGATCCTATCACCGCAACCTTATGACCGTTCGACGGAGCATCGGTATGAGGCTTAATATTGTTCTTTCTTGCCCAATCAGCAACGAAACGCTCAAGCTTTCCTATTGCGACCGCATCTCCCTTGATACCTCTTACACAAACACCCTCGCACTGTGTTTCCTGGGGGCAAACACGTCCGCAGACTGCGGGAAGCGCTGATGACTGACTTATTATCTCATAAGCCTTTTCAAAATTTCTGTTTACAACTTCCTGAATGAACGCAGGAATATTGATGGAAACGGGACAACCTCCCACACATCTGGGATTCTTACAATTGAGACATCTTTTTGCCTCTTCTACCGCTTCTTCCTCTGTATAACCGAGACACACCTCTTCGAAATTTGTGGCACGAACCTTGGGATCCTGCTCACTGATGGGAACTCTTACCAATCCATCCATTACTTTTCACCTCCATCGCAATGTCCGCAGCCGCCGTGATGCGTCTTTCCTTCTTCTCTTTCCAGTTTCTTTCTGCCTTCCTCTGTCTTGTACTGTGCCATTCTTGACATCGCAAGATCAAAGTCAACAAGATGTCCGTCAAACTCAGGGCCGTCAACACATGCGAATTTAACCTGTCCGTCAACAATAAGTCTGCATGCGCCGCACATTCCCGTTCCGTCAACCATAATGGGATTCATGGAAACGATCGTATGAATTCCGAGTTCTTTTGTAAGGAGACATACAAATTTCATCATTATCATGGGGCCTATTGCCACGCAATGATCATATTTCTTGCCTTCGGCAACAAGTGCCTTAAGCTGATCTGTTCCCATTCCGTGGAAGCCGTAACTTCCGTCATCGGTTGTTACATAAACTTCTTTGGCAACAGCCTTCATCTTATCTTCAAAGAAAAGAAGCTCTTTGTTACGTGAACCCATGATCACCGTAACATCAACTCCATGTTCATGAAGCCATTTAACCTGGGGATAGACGGGAGCCGTTCCGAGTCCGCCTGCTATAAAGACAATACTCTTTTTCTTTGTCTCCTCTAAATTCTTATCTTCGCAAAGCTCCGAAGGAAGCCCCAAAGGTCCAACAAAGTCGGTAAAGCAGTCTCCTTCATTTAAACAATGGATCTCATTTGTTGAAGCTCCGATATCCTGAGTAACAATCGTTACCGTCTCCTGCTCTCTGTCATAATCACAGATGGTAAGAGGGATACGCTCACCGCTTTCTCCGGTAACAGCTATTATAAACTGTCCCGGCAAACAGGAATGTGTAACCCTGGGTGCCTTTACATCCATAAGAAAGATGTTCTCGGCAAGCTCTTCTTTTCTAACTATTTCGTACATCTCCATTCACCTTTCATTTATATTGATATGAG
>JAILKW010000215.1 GCA_024693455.1 Lachnospiraceae bacterium | reverse complement strand
GAATACCCTTTATCCCTTTGCCTTCTACTAAAGATCCGCCTTCAAGTTTGCCGATAACTGTTTCTGCATCTTTAAGAGCCGTTTCGTGATAGGGAAGTAGCTTTTTTTCGAGCTCAGGGTCGGCTTCATAATCGGAAATATGGTGAGATTTGGCGGACTGATTTTCCAAATGCCAGCCATTTTCATCCTTTTTCATATCAAGAGTTATCTCCGACATTGTCTGCGCGTGGTATTTATTTTCAACCACAAGAACACCGTTGATATCCATGCTTTCAATAAGCTCATGCTGGTGGGAGGCAATTATAACATCAAGCTCCGGGCATTCGTTTGCCAGATCTGTTACTCCGCTGTTGGCAACATTGTATTCGTTTGTAACACCCATATGTGAGAGGGCAATAAGAACATCGGTTTCATCTTTTATCTTGTCGATTATCTTTTTTGTTTCTTCAACCGGATCCGTTACCGTATAGCCTTTTAAATTCGGACCGTCCCATTTTGTTATGTTGGGGGTGACCATTCCTATAACACCGATCTTTATCCCGTTTTTTTCGAAAATGGTGTAGCCGTCTGCGAGTGGTTTATTATCTTCATCGTAAACGTTATTAAGTATGATCTTTGCATCTACGGAGGCCATGACCTTTTTTAATGTGTCCATTCCGAAATTGTACTCATGATTTCCGGTAGTCCATGCATCAAATCCTATGGCATTAAGTCCCTGTATCATGGGATGTACATCCTCATTTAAAAATATGTCTGCTGAATTATCCTGGATCGTGTCACCAGCATCCATTACAAGAGTATTTTCATCTCGAAGCTCTTTTATTGCGGTAGAAAGCTGAAGCATGCTTCCGGCCTTGTGTTCCTCGTTTATGGCATAATCCCAGGGGAAGAACATTCCGTGCAGATCGCTGGTGGCAAGGATCTTAATGGTTACTTGGTCAGTATCTTCGGAACTGTCAGATGCCGTTTCTACAGTTTCTATGGTATGATTTACAGGCTTTGGTTTGTTGACGGCATATCCTGTGATCGCTACAAGCAGGAGTAAAACCAAAACAGCCGAGATATTTTTTTTCATAGGATTCTCCTTTTCAATGTTGTGTATGAGGACTTTTTGATTATACGTTGCCCGATATGTAAAATCAATTAAGAAACGAATTTATTGTAGAAAAGGGTAAAATAGTTTACAGATTCTTTTAAAGGTGTTAAACTTACAACGTTCGATATAAAATTTTTTAAGACAAGGAGAAGGACTATGTTGAATAAAAAAATGATCGGTAAAAAAATAGTTTGTGCTGCCATGCTTTGTGCTCTTACATTTACGGCAACACCGGCTCAGAGCCTTGTGGCTCCTGTAGATGCTCAGGCTGCTACAAAATATGATGATGTTGTAAAAGCTAATCTTACTGTTGGATATAATGCAGATCTTACTTTTAAGATCGGTACGAAAAAGATAAAAAACACAAAGGTTACTTATAAATCAAATAAACCCAAGGTTGTATCAGTTTCAAAGAAGGGTGTGATCAGCGCAAAAAAAGCAGGAAAAGCAACGATCATCGGAACATACAACGGACATAAATGTAAGTATGTTATTACTGTAAAGAACGACTTTGGTATACCTGCCGGCTACTCGCTTGATAGCAGGGATATTGATAATAAAGGTATTGGAAGTTATGAGTACTCCAATAAAACCAGCGGTATTTTGGTAGATATTGAGGAGGGTAACTATTCTGATGAGGATTTCCAGAAGATAGTTGAGTATAATAACAGTGGTGAATCTACAAAAGCTTTTTCAGAGGAAAGCGGTATTCCGGAATCATCTGTTAAGGTAACAGCGGAAGCTGTTGATAACGGTGTGGATGTAAATCTTGTAATTGTTTACGCAGACCAAAATATGAACACCGAAACATATAAAATGATAAGAAACGGAGATGGATTTGCATACACCATTTCAGTAAGTGTAGACAGAGATCAGAAGCCTGATCTTGATCTTGAGGCACTTGCAAAGAAGGTTGAAAAGAACATCTAATGATCATTTGTATAAGGTCAAGACTCGCTCGCGAGTCTTGCGCGCCGGATTCGGGTCTGCTTCAGCAGACAAATTCCTGTCCGAATCCGTGCGCATCCTCGCGGAGCGTTT
>JAILKW010000275.1 GCA_024693455.1 Lachnospiraceae bacterium | reverse complement strand
AGTCGGAATCAGAACAGCTATCACTTGATGAAACAAAAAATATCCCGGATGCGGTTAGCGATGAAGCTAAGCTTACAGTGCAACAACAAAAAGAGCCAAAGCGTGCCTTATCCACCTTGTATACTTCCATTTCATCCATCCGGAGATAGAGTAAACCAAAGCATCTATCACCAGAGCATAAATGCAGGCCATAAAAGGAGTCATGAACACAAGCATTCTGTAGTATTCCATGATTTCCGGCAAACCGATATTGGTTGACCCAAAGAACAAAAGCATTATCACTGTTCCGAAAAAGAATGAAAACAGCGCCATACTGTATTCTTTATCAGGTATTATCATAATTATCGCCAATAAAGCCAGTATTACAAGGGAAATATAAGTATATGGAGAAAGTGGAAATCCCGATCCAAATGAAACACCCATATAATCAAGTTTTGAGGCAAGTGATTTCCTCATAATTTCCAGTTTAAGCGACTTATCTGCAATAGAGTTCTTTAATCTGTTAACAACCCCGTCAAACTTCAATCTGACTTTTTCAAGAAGAGATATTTTCTTTTCCTTTTCAGGTAATTGTTTTCCCTCAGGTATTACATCAGTATCTTCAGCGGTTTCCGATTCTTCGATCTCTACGGATCCTTCTGTATCATCAACCGAAGTCTCCTCTTCCTCCCGGTCCTCTTCATCTGTATCAACAGTCTCCTCCGAAGGTCTCATAATCGAAAGCGCCCAATATAAAGATCCCTGAAGATCGATCCCGCTAGCATAACCTACAGCCATTGGAAGAATGGCTACTATAAGACCTATGATCAATCCTTTAAATATATGCAGGAAAAACCTTGGTCTTATAAATCTTACGATATAACCGGCAGCCATACCGAAATAAAACATAGCTGCTGCGATAGTAGCATAAAAATGTGCCGATATTGTCATTGCAAAAGCAAATGCAAACATCAAAATAACAAATTCATATTCCCTTGATAACCTGGTCTTTATCCAGATCTTTGCTTCGGCAAAGGCATTTACTATCCGCCTTATTAAAGGAACCTTTTCTTTTACTTCCTGCTGAGCAAGATATTCATCTCCTATTTTTAATTCGTCTTCTGCCGATATTTTTTTCTCAACTTCTACCGGGTTTGTAGCAACATTTTGTTCAGTTTCTGCAGAGTTTTGTGTTTCCTTTATGTCGGAAGTTTGCTCCGCCTTGATCTGCACTGTAAGCTTAGCTTCATCGCTAACCGCATCCGGGATATTTTTTGTTTCATCAAGTGATAGCTGTTCTGATTCCGACTTTTTCTTTTTGGCCTTTTCCTTTTGAATCTGTTGAGCCAGTTTTTCAAACTCTTTTCTCTCTCTAGAGGTTTTTGCGCCGGCAAATCTGTCTGGTTTTGAATTAAAAGATTTAAATTCCGGATCTTTTTTTAAGAGAGGCTTAAACTTAAACTTAGCTATTGATCCTTCTTTGGTACTTTGTGGCTTTTTATCTTTTGAACTTCTTTCTTCTGATTGTTTTTCTTTAACCTTCTCCTGCAGTTTTACTATGGATGCCGGTTTCCAGTGAAGCTTACTTACCTTTTTAAATTGTATCCTGTACTGAAAGAATGCCATAGCAAATCCAACAGAAGGAAAAATAAATATCAAGGCATATTCCTGAGGAAGTCCCGACAAATATCTATAAACAGCGTATTCGGAAATATATCTGAAAGAAGCAAAAAGAAAAGCCGCAAAAACGGGTATATATCTGTTTTTTACAAATATTTTGAGCATACATATCATCATAAGCAAAACATAGATCATGATGATAGTACCAAAAAACATAATTACATTCATAGTTCTTTCACCGAAAACCAGATGAATGTAATAGATAACGCAGTGAAATCCCATGGGATAAATACCGGCAACGAAGGGATCGTTCATATCCAGATGATTGATCCAATAGGTATGCACCGGCATATCTGAAGTATGATATCCAAGTTTTGCGATATTTCCGCTCGTGATCTCATAAAAAACATAAACGATAAGGGCTGCCACCATAGCCCACTCTATTATATGAGAAAAAAACACTTCCACACTGTGCTTTATGAACCTCTTTTGCCATGCTTTTCTTTTATCCGCAGACTTGATCCACAAAGTACGAAACGAAGTAACTCTTCCGGCCACCAAATTGATTATATTATAAAATCCCACTATAGTTGCAGGGATGGATGTCTTTCTTACATGTAAATAAAACCATAAATAAATAAACAGTGTAACCAGAATGAGTGTCGCTCTGTTTGATATTTTTAAAAATGTCAGCAAAAACACAATGTTAACGACAACCACATTACCTATGCAATAGTACGACATCATTCTTATGGGAAAGGAATACTTTTTGATAACAGGGCCAAATACTATTGCCGGAACAAGGACCATGACAAAGGTATAGCATAAAAATAGTTTTATAACGAATAATATGCATTGTAAATCCGTTGACAGATCCATGTCTCCCTCCTTTCCAAATTGTCTACCGCCTGCACTTCGTTTATGGTCAGGGCATTTTCATTCAATATATATTACATAAACGTTCGGACTATATCCATTGTTTCGCTGTCCAGAACTATTGCACTGTCCATAAGATCTCCCATAACAATGAAAAATCTTTCTCTATCCGATGTTTTAAAATAAAGTTTTAAACTTGTCGTATAACTGCAAAGCTCATCCGGATATTCCGCCATAAGTCTGTTAGCCCAGTCAGTGGCCTTCTTATAATCTCCTATCTCCAGCAGCCGGAGGCTTACAGCCTCATAATGAGCCGGTTTAAGGGCCTGACGCTTTCGTTCATAAACCGCATTTGCTCCATCAGCCATCATCTCCACAAAGCTTTCCTGTTCCATCGGAGAAAAAACTTCCTGAACCAAAAAAGCATTCATATATTCCACCATTCTGACGCCGATCTTTTCTGTCTCTTCTTTGTCGGCTTTTTCAAGAGCGTTTGCCATCTCCTGGGCATTTCCTCTGAAGTCGTTAAGCTCATCCCTCAAAACCGAGGCTGCATAATGCGCGGTTTCTGAATCCTGACTGTTAAGCGCTTTTGCTATAGATGCAAGATAAGCTGAAATATCACCTTTTAAAACATTAAGCATCAGCATTCTAAGATTGATATAATCGGTAACAGCAAGTGCCTCCTCCATTGGAACTATGTTACTCTCCTTCTCAACGTCCGCAGGATTATGACTTTCTACCTTTTCCTTACTGAAAATTACTTCTGAAAGATCCACCTCTCTCCTAAAGAAAAGTTTCCTTGCGATAAAGGCCATCCCTACAAAAACAGGCCCTGCCACAGGGCAGATAAGCTGCAGCACAAAAAATATCGTTATCTTAACTTTATCCAGATCCTGTTCCTCATAAACCTTTTTCTCCAAAGGATCGGCTCTTAACTGCTTAAGTTTATTTTCCGCAGTATACATAAGTGAAACATTCAAATACAAAAATGCAACTAATGTGTTGACGATGATCACTATGATAAAAATTGTCTTATCATCCATAATATCACCTTATAAACTATTATAATGCAAGATCTTTGACTATCGTGGCTCTGTAGCCTTCTCCCTTAATTCTGTTGATAACATATTCCGCATTCTCATCACTTGTATTTGAAAGCAGGGTATAAAGTCCTCCGTCGGAAAGTCTTCCCAAATAATCGGAATTACGAAGAGTCTTTCCAACCGCAGCTGCCATCGCATCCTCATCACCTTTCCCTTTGCTCTCAACCTTTAAAATACAACACTCTGTAAGGTCTCTTTGTTCTGCTGATGTAAACGCCCTGACAAGAGCCGTAAATGCATCAACAGCAAGGACATCCGTCTCTCCCTCGTATCTTGTATTTTCAAGTGCATCCATATATCTGTTGGCTCGAAGCACCGAATTTTGGATCAGATAACCGGCAATTCGAAGCATATTTGCCTGACCAAGATTCATCCTGTCCCAGGGAATCCCCCATACCATGAGTATAAGCTGCATCTCATCATCCTGTGTAATGGCATCAGCCATAAGAGGATAATCATTATCCATGTTTCGATTTATATAAACCCTGTCCTTTGTTATCTCGTCGTACATATCAGTCATCTTGGGATATTCTATAGAGTTGCCGAGCATTCTGGCCTTTTTGGAAGTGGCTGCAAAAAGTCTGGCATAAGAGCGGTTTGCAACAGTATAAATCGCCACATCTTCACTTCGTACAAGCTGACTTAAAACCTCCGCCGCATAGAAAAGAACATCCTCGGGTGCATACTGATCAAGTGATGAAGTAATGCTGTAAACCTTACCGAAGGAATCATTCTGATTGATAACCTGCTGTTCCAGGATAGATTTCATCTGTACATTAACAGCATTGATATCCGTAATATCACTAACCTGACTGTTAAGATATTCTATCTGATCCTTGTTTTCATCCTGTACAACTTTTAATCTGTCTTTCATATGACCTACAACAAGACCTAAAATAAAGAGCTGCGCTATCCAGACATAGGTATTATAATCCAGCATAATATCGAGGCCACTCTTGGTATAATTTTGTCTGAACAGATATCCTGCCGTAGCCAAAAGTGCGGAAAAAGTCGCCTGCTGTTGTCCGTAAACTATGGCAAAGAAAAGGACGTACAATAGATAAACATCCAGTTTACCAAAGAATTCACTTCCCACTGCCCTGTTATTTATCATGAAAAAGGGTATAAAGAAGATCATATTCTCAATAAAAGGAAGTACAGCCTTTAGAATGACTCCGAATTTGGTCTTAAATCTTTGTGCAAAGGACGCCACCTCTTCTCCGTCAAAGAAATATTTCCCCGGATTCCTTTTTAGCAATGATGCTATCTTTGGAACCTCGTCCGGAACATGGTGAAAAACTTTTCCTCTAAATTCAGATGCAAATCTTTCATTGGAAAAGACTCCTCTGTATGGTGATCCGACACCTTTATCATCTACCCTTACATTCTTACCGAGTCCATTTGCAATATTATCAGCAAGATCCTTTTCGGTAATCTCTTCACATGAAGAAAGATTATAAAGATGCTCCTTAGGCTGCTCTGCCGTTGCGATCTGATAGATATAATCAACGGCATCCGAAACATGAAGCATGGCAAAGCTATGATTGGGATTTGCAGTAATCACTCCCTGTTCAAGACCTTCCCTTGTCATTCGTCCTATCAGCGGTTCCAAATCTATATGGTTATATGGCATACCGTAAAGATTGCCCAGCCGAAGCACCCGAACATCCATATCCATGGATGTAACATAGTTCATAACGGTGAGTTCGCCCTGAGATATTGCCATTGACTTATAGCCCTGGGGAATCGGCTCATCCGTTTCTTTAATATCCCCTTCGAAGCTTTTCATGAAAATCTCTTGATTCGAGAGATAGATAATTCTTGCTTTCTTGCTAAGAGAAGAAAGCGCTACCATAATATTTACAAGACCGGTATTATATCTTACCGCCTCCGCCTGCTGCAGATTCCAATTAAAGCTGGTATCAAAAGCGCCGGAAAAAATTACGACATCGGGATTTATACTCTCTACTATTTGCCTCATGCTCGTGCTGTCATAGGCAAAATCGTACTGCTCATATACCTTTGGGAATTTATCTCTTTCATAATGAGAACCCGAGATAACAAAAACATGATCTCCTTCTTTATTATGTTTATCTATAAGAGCCCTCATAAGATAACTGTATTCACCGGTTAAAATTACATCCATATAATTCTCCGCCATCTGTAAATTCGTTTTATAATCACGTTTGTAACAATCTTTTCTTCGCTTTTTAAGATTCTCACAGCACGCAAAAATACGTATATCATTATAACACTTTTAGATATAAAAGGCTATTTTTTATAACGTAAATAAAAGGATTTACAATGTTAACAAAACCTGATCAGTCAAGACTCGCTCGCGAGTCTTGCGCGCCGGATTCGGGTCTGCTTCAGCAGACAAATTCCTGTCCGAATCCGTGCGCATCCTCGCGGAGCGTTTAACTCAGTCGGAGCTTGTACCCCGACTGAGTATAGTATGTCATAACCCCCACCTACGCTAACGCTTAGAGGTGGGGGATTTCTCCGACTGAGTTAAAAACGCCATTTTTTGGCAAAAAACTATATGAGTATAGCACAATCCGTCTCAAATGTATAGAGATGGTTAAGGAAATTTCTAATAAAAGAAGCAATTGGGAAGGAACAAAAAGCGGTGCCGCCATAATCTGCGAATGTATTTTAGTCCTATTAATTGCTTGATAGGTTAGGCGCCCATGATGCTTGAAAGCGTGGATAGGATCTCGTCGGCAGACTGGATTTTGCCTTCACCGCTGTCGGCCGAAGGGATCGTTGGCGTAATGGGGGATTCCGGAACAATAGGTTTTTCCGCTGTTTCGGGAGCCTCCGCCATGGCGGGCGCTTCGGGCATGATAGGCGTTTCGACCATTATACTTTCAGGTGAAATAGGGGTGCTGGGCATTGCGGCCATATCCGGCATTGCGGTCATATCGGGCATAGCAGCCATATCCGGCATAGCAGCCGTGTCGGGCATGGGAACATCCGCCGGGATATCTGTAGGAATGTCAGCGGGAGCCGCCGCATCCATCGCGGGCATATCGGGCATCGCTGCGTCAGCGGGCATCTCCGGCATGGTCATATCCGGCGTCGCGGGTA
>JAILKW010000273.1 GCA_024693455.1 Lachnospiraceae bacterium | reverse complement strand
CACAAGTACGATAGCGGTCTTTGTTATTCCTTCTTTTTCAAAAGTGTCCGATATCGTACCAACGGTGCATTTTATGATCTTTTCCTCAGGCCATGTAGCCTTATAAACAACGGCTGCCGGTGTATCCTTTTCATATCCGCCATTTAAAAGCTGCCTCTCAACTTCATCCGGCATTCCGGCGCTAAGATAGATCGCCATTGAGGCTCCGTGGGAAGCCAGCCCCTTCAGACTTTCCTTCTTTGGAACCGGGGTTCTTCCCTCCAGCCTTGTTATAATAAGACTTTGGGCTATGCCGGGCAGAGTATATTCAAGGTTTAAGGAAGCAGCCGCTCCAAAGCAGGCACTTACTCCGGGACAGGACTCATATTCTATACCCATTTCATCCAAGACATCCATCTGCTCTTTTATCGCCCCGTAAATGCTCTGATCTCCGGTATGAAGCCTTACTGTATCCTTTCCTTTTTTGCAGCCCTCCTCTATCACGGCAATGACTTCTTCAAGTGTCATCTTCGCGCTGTTGTAAACTGCCGCATCCTTTTTTGCATAGGAAAGAAGTTCCTTATTTACAAGACTTCCCGCATATATGATAATATCCGCTTTTTCAAGCAGCCTCATTCCTCTTACGGTTATAAGATCAGCGGCTCCCGGTCCCGCTCCGACAAAATATACCATTACACATCCCCCTTAAGTAAAAGCGATGCTCCCTTTGTTTCTCCCAAAAGTCCCCACTTATCGGAAAAAACGATGCAATAAACCTTAAGGTTTTCTCCCGCTCTTTTATTTATATAAAAATCTGTCTTTTCCATAATATAAGAAAAGCATTCCCTTCCTTTTCCTTCTTTTTCAAGAAATGCGTATGCCTCATCGGTCGTAAAACTGTTTAGGATCCCTTCTACTGCCTCTTTTGAAGCTCCGCATCTTATAGCGGATGCAGCCATAAGCTCCATCCTCGAATCACTCTCCCTTGAGTGAGTGTTCATTATGCCTCCCGAAAGTTTTATCAGCTTTCCCATATGACCGCAGATAAGCATTTTTTCAAAGCCAAGCTCTGCTGCCATATCAATGGTCTTTCCGATGAAATTCGAACATTTAACGGCCTTTTCAAGATCATATCCAAAGGTATTTTTCATAAACGAAAGACCGTAATTTCCGGGAGAGACCACGGCGGTTTTTTCTCCCTCTTCTCTGTGCTGGGTAAGCTCGAGCCTTATCGTTGCAAGCAGCGCTTCGCTGCTCATCGGCTCAACTATTCCGCTCGTTCCTATTATCGAAATGCCTCCTTCTATCCCAAGTCTTGGATTAAAGGTCTTTTCGGCAAGCTGTTTTCCGTCCGGAACACTTATTTCGACACAAACTGCTTCTTTTCTGTCAAACAACCTCATCACTTCAAGCACTTCGTTTTTTATCATGGCTCTCGGAACCGAATTTATGGCAGCATTTCCGACAGGTTGATCAAGCCCCGGTCTTGTAACCCTTCCTACCCCTTCGCCGCCTTCTATAATGACCTCATTTTCCTCGTTTTCAATCAGCGAGACCGATGCATATATAAGCGTTTTGTCAGTTACATCAGGATCATCCCCTGCATCTTTTCTGACAGCACAGCTGACTTTTCCGGGACTCATAACTATATCACATACCTTTGTATCAAAAACGATCTCCGCCGGGGTAATGATGCTTATATTTTCTTTTTTTCTTCCCGAAAGCAGCATGTATACTGCCGCCTTCGCAGCCGCCGCAGCACAGCTTCCGGTGGTAAATCCCTTTTTCAATCCTCTTCATTCCTCAGTAAATATAAAATCGCATTACATATCGCAGCCGCAACATTACTTCCGCCCTTTCGTCCCTCATTTACTATATAAGGAACGTCGCTTTCTGTAATAAGTTCTTTGGCTGCAACAACATTTACAAATCCAACCGGAACTCCAACCACAAAATCCGGTCTGTAATCATTATTATCCATACTTTCCCGCAGCCTGATAAGGGCTGTGGGTGCATTCCCAATCGCAAATATCACA
>JAILKW010000255.1 GCA_024693455.1 Lachnospiraceae bacterium | reverse complement strand
CTTACTGAGGGGAGTACTTCGTTCTCCTTAAGTTCACCGCTTATGATCATGTTCTTGATCTGATCCACAAGCTGTTCATAAATCGGTACCATTGAGGAATTGTTTAAAATAATATGCATATCTGTCCCTCCGATAAACAGTATATAACAGTATTAAACTGTTGTCAACTGTTATATGCTGTTTACTTTAAATTTTTTTCAGGAGACAGGGGAGGAGATGGCCAATCGACTCGGGGTCAGTGATAGCCAGCCAGCTAAAGCAGTTTCTCGAAAATGACTCCTACAGTTTTGCAAAAGGGTCTGCAAAGTGGGAAGCTTTTAAGGAAAAGTGGAGCTAAAACAGCGAAACAGCTGGGGACGGTTCCTGCGTTTCGGTACCGAAACGCAGGAACCGTCCCCAGCTGTTTCATCGGTTTCACTGTAGTTGCAGAACCTGGCCCGTATATATAAGGTCCGGGTTCTTGATAATCCCTTTATTCAGCTCATATATCTTATTCCAAAGAGTCCCGTCTCCCAGCCGGCTTACTGCGATCTTCCACAGGCTGTCTCCATTTACAACCGTGTATGTACCGGAACCGGAAGTCCCTTTACCGGTCTGTGAGCTTTTGCTATCTGTCGTTGAGGTGGGTATGACATATGTATCATAATACTTGTCATAAAGCCCAAGGAGCGCATCTGCACCGGGATTGGCGGAAAGGGCCTTTTCCAGGACCGTCTCCCAGGACCCGTATTTTTTAAAGAAAAAGTCTGGGGATCCCCCCTTCTCATCTCCGTAATTCTCCAGGTTGCTCTTCTTAGCGACCGCCAGCCCTTCCGGATCATCCTTATAGGCTTCCAGGCGGATTTCATTTCTCCTGGTGGACACCGCCCGGGCAATGGTCTCAATATCCTTACCCTCAGCCTTCATGGTCTTTATCATATCATATAATTCCTTCACGCTTTCATGATAGGCTTCACGCTGGGCCTTCATTTCCTCAACCTTAGCCTTATCCGACCAGTCAAACTGGGCGAATTCCTTAAGTCTGGCAGACTCGGGGTTGGGAGAATAACCGTATACGGCCTTGGGGTCCTCTATGATATCCTTGGCTGCCTTGGGGTTGGCCATGGGGTCGTGAACGTAAATCCCCGCCGCATATACATTTATGGTAAATGATAATAGCAGTACCAGTACTGCCGAGATCATTATAGTGGCCTTTTTAATAGTATCCTTCATTCTCCTCTTCCTCCTGCCGGTTCTATGGGGCTTCCCACACCATGATATATTCTTCTTCATTTTCATCGATAATCTTAAAGCCCACGTTTTTATACATTTTTACAGCGTAGTTGGCTTTTTGTACAGCCAGAGAAGCCCGCTTAAAGCCCTGCCCTTTAAGAAGTTCCAGCATCTCAACCATCAACCCGGTTCCCATGCCCCGGCCGCGGTATTCCTTATACAGTGAGATTGCAAATGATGGAGTCGAATCATCCACATGGCCGTAATCGTCCATAATTCTGGTCCAGACAGCACCCACCACTTTTCCTCCGAAATCAGCCACCAGGCAGTAATCACCCGCCCTGCTGCCGAAATCATCTGTATATACCCTAAGCTCCGGCTTCTCAACAATATCCCGCCCCGGAGGCTCGACCCCTTCCGGAATAAAGATAGCTTCATACAGAAAGTCTTTAAGCAGGTGGACTTCGTCTTTATTCAGATTCCTAATGATATAATCTTTTCCATTCTCACTTCTCATATTATCTCCTATCTCCACATTTTTATCCTATTTTTGCTGAATAAATAGGAGAATCAGAAAGCTTTGGCATAAAAAGTATTTTTCCCTGATCCGTATTTTTTAATATACCCTTCATCCATAAGTTTCTTTATTGCTGCTTCTACGGATTTTTCACTTATGCTTGGACATATATTAACGATTTCTCGTTTTGTAAACTTACCTATTTTTGTAGCGACAGACGCTTTTACAATATCATAAGCTTTGCTTTTGATGGTGATTACCTTTTTCTTTCCATCCTCCGTTTCAGATATAAAGGTCCTATCACTTATAATATTTATCCTACTTTCAAATTCCCGATAGCACGCAAGTATAACACCAAGCATATACTTTACAAAAATCGTAGGATCTTCATCTTCTTCATGCCATCCTTCTGATGAAGCCTCCAATGCGTCATAATAAGCTTCCTTCGTCTTTTCAATATACTTTTCAATACTAATATACTTTCCGACAATATATCCCGATTTATATAAGAGTAAGAGTGTCATAAGCCTGCTCATTCTCCCGTTACCATCATTAAAAGGATGGATGCAAAGGAAATCATGCAGGAATACAGGTATAATCAGCAATGGATCCACTGATATATCTTCCATCATAAAATTATAATTCTCACAAATCGCATCAATACATGGTCCTGTTTCGTAAGGTGGAACGGGTATAAACCGAATCACCTCGGACCCATCCTTCTTTGTTTCCTTAAGATAATTTTGTGTTATTTTATATCTGCCACCATTTCCGGTTTCAGCATACTGCATCAAATCTCTGTGTAATTGAAGGATTATATTTCCATTGATAGGGATATATTTATAATTCTCATGAATCGTATTTAATACATCCCTGTATCCGGCTATTTCTCTCTCATCACGATTCCTGGGAGTTGTTTTTTCTTTTGCAATCTGACCGATTCTTGTTGCTGTAGTAATAATGCCCTCAATCCTGTTTGAAGACTCAATAGATTGTATTTTGGCTACATCAACAAGCTTTTCCATTTCGACGGGTTTTTGGCGTAGAAACAGTTCCTGCTTCCCTTTATACTCATGAATCTGCGAAAGGTAATTCAGTATTTCATTATCCCAACGGTATTCCTTATACTTTTTATAGTCAAATTTTCGCATATTTCTCAATCCCTCTCTATACTCCTAAATATTATCACAAATTAGGAGAATGTCAATATGATTCTTATAAATAGTGAAATGGGAACTCACTGTTTTCTTAACTATAATTTCTTGACCAGTTCCTCAATCAGCCGATTTATAATTTCCGGTGCATCGGTATTAGAATTATGCCCCGCGTCTTTTATCCATTCTATCGGAATTCCGGTATTCTTATGCCATGCCTTATTATACCGGATACAAGAGCCGGCGTGATCTTTTTCTCCGCAAATTAAAATAGAAGGGCACTTAATCTCATATGGTAAATTTGCCTCCATTGCTTCCGCCAATATCCGATAACCATGACCTGCTATTTTTGCATATCTCTCCTGATCACCATTATAGGTCATCATCATA
>JAILKW010000167.1 GCA_024693455.1 Lachnospiraceae bacterium | reverse complement strand
TATAGGACTATAGAGCATAGAAAGCATGATATCGGTGAAGGAGAAGTTATGGTTTATGAAATTATGCGAAAAGAACGAGTATGATGAAGCGGCGGTGAAAAAATGAAAATATTAATCGCAATTGATTCTTTCAAAGGTTGCCTTACGTCTATTGAGGCCGGTACTGCCATAAAAGAAGGTATCCTTCGTACAATCTCCGATGCAGAGATTGTTATAAAACAAGTTTCAGACGGTGGCGAAGGCATGACCGATGTATTAATGGATATATTTGATTGTAAGCCGGTGAGTGTAACGGTCAGCGATCCGCTTCTGAGAAAGATAAATGCTGTCTATGGTTTCAATGCGGAAAGGCGTCTTGCAGTAATGGAGATGGCAGCGGCAGCGGGGCTTCCTTTGCTTGAAGAAAGTGAGAGAAATCCTTTGAGGACAACGACTTTTGGTGTTGGTGAGATGATAAAAGATGCCATCAGCCGGAATGCCAGAGAATTTTATATCGGTATCGGTGGAAGCGCGACCAATGACGGCGGGATAGGCATGTTGCAGGCTCTGGGATTTAAGATTCTGGATTCTACAGGGGAAGCTATCAGCCCATGCGGTGAAGGACTGAAAAATATAGCACATATTGATGCTTCCACTGCAATGTCGGAGCTTAAGGATTGTCATTTTAATATCGCATGCGATGTGAGAAATCCTTTATGCGGTGAGACAGGCTGTTCTGCGGTTTTTGGCCCACAAAAGGGGCTTTCGGAGTCTGATATAAAAATAATGGATGGATGGCTTGCGGCATATGCCGACGTTGCCGGACAGATTTTCCCGGAGTCAGATAAAGACTACCCCGGTTCAGGTGCGGCAGGCGGTCTTGGTTTTGCGTTCATGACATTCCTTGATGGAAAGCTTTTTTCCGGGGTTGATCTGGTGATGGATGCGCAAAGGCTGGAGGAGGAAATAAAAATGGCAGATTTCATCGTGACTGGTGAGGGTTGCCTTGACGCTCAAAGCCTTATGGGAAAAATCACTGGCGGGATTGCTGCTGTGGCCGGAAAATATGGTAAGCCGGTGATAGCATTTGCCGGGATGATAAAAGATGAAGACCAGCTTGTCGGTCATGGAATTGCTGAAATGTATCCGGTTACGCCGGAAACGATGACACTTACAGAGGCTATGAAGCCGGAAATAGCGAAAATAAACCTGGCAACTACAGCAGAGCAGGTGTTTAAGAAAAAGATACAGAGCGTTCTTGGAGAATATGTTACTTGTAATTGAGGAATTGGGTTATCGTAGCTGCTGGTACGAAGGACATATTACTGATGATGACAGGATTGGGGATAAGATCGCAGGGATACTTAATGTACCCGAAGAATATGATCTTGTCTGTGTTCTTCCTGTTGGTGTAGCAGAAGACGAACCCAGTGCTCCTAAGAAGAAGTCATTTGACGAACGAGCATGGTTTAATGCTTTTAACTGTGAAGAGTAGTATTACAGGATAACGTGAAAATAATTTTGTGTTTTTTTATATCAAAAATCAGACTTAAAAAACTTTGAAAAGAAATGTTCAGAACTAGAAATGGCCTATCTTCGTTATGTAAAACCGAGAAAGGCTGAGCTTATTGTGGATGAGATGCTGGCCATATGCTCGGAGATTAACGCCTGGAGGGATAAGAAAGCGAGCAAAGCGGCAAACGAAGCCTATAATGAATGGCTGGAAAGTGATTTGAGAAGCGATGGTAAAGAATAAATTCGTTGGAGGTAGCATATGTCAAAAGTACTGGTAGCATATTTTTCAGCAACAGGAAAAACAGCTAAGATAGCAAAGGAACTTGCCGGGATTATCGGCGCGGATATCACTGAAATTGTGCCTGAACAGCCGTATACAAAATCAGATTTAAACTGGCTGAGCAAAAAATCCAGATCTTCTCTTGAAATGAAAGATAAGACTTCGCGTCCGGCAATTATAAAGGATAGCACACTGGATATTTCATCTTATGATACTATTTATCTCGGGGCACCTATCTGGTGGTATGTATTCCCGACGATTGTTAACACATTCCTTGAAAGCTATGACTTCAGCGGAAAACGAATTATACTTTTTGCAACTTCGGGATCAAGCGGAATCGGTAACAGCGCAGAAGGGCTAAAGGTGAGTGCGCCCGAAGCAGAGATAATATCGGGTGAAGTAATAAGAAGAATGGGAAAAGTAAAAGATTATGTGGAGAAATATAAATAGAATGCATTGAGGTTAAAAACATGAATGTTTTAGAAATTAAAGGAAAAGTGAACACCGCCATCTGTTATGCAAAAATAATAGAGGACGAGGCTGTTGAGCAGATAAGACGAATGTGCGACTATCCAATGACTGAAGGCTCAAAAATAAGGATAATGCCTGATGTGCATTCAGGAAAAGGCTGCACCATCGGTACAACCATGACGATTACAGACAAGGCGGTTCCCAACGTGGTAGGAGTAGATATCGGCTGCGGAATGTATACAGTAAATCTGGGAAAGTCTGCTGTTGATTTCGAAAAAGTGGACGAGGCCTGCCATTATATTCCTTCCGGAATGAATGTTTGGGAGGGACGTCAGGAAAGGTTTGACCTTACAGGACTTGCCTGTTACAGAGAATTAAAGGAAGCGAAGCGATTGGAAAGATCGCTCGGCACTCTGGGCGGCGGAAACCATTTTATTGAGATTGATGAGGCTGCAGACGGTACGAAATATCTGATCATCCATTCCGGTTCCAGAAATCTCGGTAAACAGGTGGCAGAGCATTATCAGCGACTTGCGATCAACCTTAACAGGGGTTATGGAGATTATCTTGAAAAACGAGACGAGATAATAAGGACTTATAAAGAGCAGGGTCGAAAGACTGAAATCCAGGAGGCATTAAAGCAGCTTCACTGGCAGGTATATGAGAGTGAAGCAAGCATGCCCGAGGACCTTTGCTATCTGTCAGGAAAATATCTTGAGGATTATCTGTACGATGTTGTCATATGTCAGGCGTTTTCAAGACGAAGCAGGGAGAAAATGGCGGAGATAATACTTGCGAGAACCGGCATGACCGGCGGAGAGAGTTTCCATACCATACATAATTATATCGATACCGATGAAATGATCCTGAGAAAGGGTGCAATTGCAGCTCATAAGGGAGAGAAGGTTTTAATCCCCATTAATATGAGGGACGGAAGCGTTCTTGCGATTGGCAAAGGAAATCCGGAGTGGAATTATTCCGCACCTCACGGAGCCGGCCGACTTATGTCCAGAACCAAGGCTAAAAATGATCTCAATATGGATGAGTACAGAAAATCGATGGAAGGAATATATACTACTTCCATAAACGAAAACACTTTGGATGAGGCACCGATGGCATATAAGAGTCTTGCAGATATTATCGATGTTATAAAAGAATCAGTGGACGTCATTGATGTCATGAAGCCTATTTATAATTTTAAAGCGTCAGAATGACCACGCCGGTGTTCGCGGAGACAGTGGTGCAGCCAGCATGCAGATTTGATTGTGTCGGATAAACATAATAAAATTGACGATTTTGATAAAAATGATTATAATAAAATCGACGATTTATTCAAATTGGAATGTGGTGGAGGAAATGCATATGGTTAATTACGGACTAATGGGCAAGGTTGCCATTATTACAGGAGCAAATAACCCGTGGGGAATCGGTGCAACAACAGCATTGGCTTTTGCCCGTGAAGGAGCAACAGTTGTTTTAGTATATAAAAAAATCTTCAGACCATTTGATGCAAGCAAGATGAATAAAAATGGTGTAGACAGATATAACGGGGCAAATGCAGGAACGGCAGAGGCGGTAGAAAGCAAACTTAAAGAAATGAATGCAAAATACCTCATTTTAGAAAACGATATTTCAAATGAGGATGCTGTTAAGGAAATCTATTCCATAGTCCTTGAAAAATATGGACGGGTTGATATTTTGCTAAATAATGCAGCAACAGATGATGAAACCGGTTGTGATACGATAGAAACGATTACTCAAAGTGTGATTGATGATACTTTTGCGGTCAATGTTCGTGGAAGCATTTTGATGATTCGGGAATTTATTAAGCATCGTGGTGATTACGGAAGGATTATCAATATTTCTACAGATGCCGCCCAAGCTTTCGCAGGACAGATTACTTACGGAGCAAGCAAAGCGACTATGGAAGCACTTACCCGCAGTATTGCTCTTGAAGTGGCACAGTATGGGATTACTGTGAATTGTGTGGCACCAGGTCCAACACAGACAGGATGGATTGATGAAGAATTTAAAAAGGTAGTTATTCCTTTAATTCCGATGGGAAAGCTAATTCAACCGGAAGATATTGCCGAAACAATTTTGTTCCTGGCAAGTAAGCAAGCAAGAATGATTACGGGACAGATAATCAAAGTATCCGGCGGAAAAGCTTTATAAATTCAAGTTGATTGAAATGAACGGTTAATATTCAAAATACCGGATGATATATTTATGTGATAGAGAGGGATATTATGAAATATATGAAGAAATTACTTTTGTTATGCTTACTATCAATCATTATGTTATCAGGGTACGGTAAGAAGTTTGATTCAGATGACTATATAGGAAAGACTTCTGCTGAAATAATCGATAAATACGGAGAATTTGACTGTGTGATTGGAGAAACAGATGATAGTGGACTGTTTAGAAACACCAAGTGCGGGTACACGTCAAAAGAGGAACAGATTGGATTTCTTGGGAAAACGGAGGAAGAATTCTTTTTCATTCATTTTGATGAAAACGGAGTTGCTTATGAGTGTGATTATGGCGTAAGACCGGGAGGCTGACAGAGGGTAATGATTGGTTTATGAAATTTAAAAAAATGTATTGACATTGTATTTGGCTTGTGCTAAAGTATTGATCAGATGAGAGAAAGTGCCTGTTCTTTTATTCATAAGATCATAACGTGATTACTTCATTGGAGGAATCGTATGTTTTTATGAGATAATTGACGGGTGTTTTTTTATATCTAAAATCAGAAATACATACTGCAGAGATAAGGACTGTAGTAAACCTGAAACAACGAAAGGAAACAGAAATGTTCAGAGCGAGATGGCAAAAACAGAACTTAACAGCTAAAGCATATGCGGAGCATATGTTTAGTTTGTCATGCCAGAATCTCTCGGAAGAATCAGACCTTATCGGAGGACGATTGCGATGTTAGAGGTGTTTTATAAATGAATGTCTCTTTAAATGCAATCGTTTGTGTGGGAAACCAGGCAGACGATTTTTTTGTACCATATTTCAAAGAAAGGAGAAAAACAAATGGCGAGAAACAGATACGTTTTATCTTGTGCGTTGAGACATATCTATCTTAACGACTTCGGTCTGGACCGTATATTCATCATGAACGATCTTGCAGCACTCGTAATGTTCTACGGAGATGCGGAAACACCTCGTGAAATAATCACGGAATACACGAAGCTGCACACATGGCTTACCAGGGTTGAGCTCGTCAGAAAGATTAAGGGAGACGACTATGTCATACCTGAGGCGAGACTCTGCGGAATCATGGATGAATTAAAGCAGATAGATATAGCGATGCTGATGGCTTTTGTCAGAGACAAGGCTATAAGCGCAGGAGACTTGAAGCTTACTGATATCGAAGGCGATACACAGTGGCAGTAGGTGGTCCGCTATGGACCACCAATCCTGGCTCGTTCCTCTAACAGGACAGGAGACCGGACTTTCAATCCGGAGATAGCGGTTCGAGTCCGCTACGAGCTGCAAGCCAAGGTCATAAGGAATCTTCCCGCAAGCGGGCCCCTCC
>JAILKW010000131.1 GCA_024693455.1 Lachnospiraceae bacterium | reverse complement strand
GCTGGGATCACGGAAATGCGATCCAACAATCTTGGAAAGAACGATTTTTGCTTTTGGATTATTAGAGGCATTGATTACTGTTGGGGCGAAATTCACATTCAAGGGTGGTACTAATACCGATTTTTTGAAAATGCCGATTTTTTTATCATAAAGGCCGGAATTCATTGGAATTCCAGCCTTTTTCTCGGTATTAACAACGGCAGAACCCGAGGTTCATTTTATCTCAAGTTCTACTTTCTGCCAAGATATAATCTTCCAATGATATCTTTGTCATTTTTCCAGATGGCCTCTGTATCATTAAAATCAGGAAGCATTTCTTTTGATGCACGCTCCATCAGCTTTCGTTTCATCTCAGTATCTGCCGCAGCATAATGTTTAACGGTAGTGATTGGATCCGAATGCCCAAGGATGAGCGAAACAGTTGCTAGAGGTGCATCACTTTGAAGCAAGTGCATTGCCCTTGAAGTGCGGAAAGCCTGATGTGGATGGACTTTTTCAGGCATTTCCGTACATTTCTTCCGTGCTTCTTCCGAATGGATTTTCAAAAAACGTGCGACCGTATCCGATGACATTTTTGTATGCCCCCCATTGTGTACAGTATAAAATAAATAATCCTCCGGATTATATGATGGATGGAAAGAACGGATATAGCTTCTGTACATATCAATAGTCTGGGGTGATACAGGTACCAACCTTTGCTTTCGCCCCTTTCCAGTCAGCGTAACCACCTTTTTGTCCGGATTAAAATCCTTTACTTTCATGGATGTCATTTCTGCTGTTCTTGCAGCTATGTCATATGCGAGGGACATATAGAACATATCACGGCATCCAAGCCGTGTCGTTGGGTCCGGGATTGATAATAACACAGCCATGGCTTCTTTCGGGATGTAGTCAATTACACCAGATGAATCCACGCATTTAGCCTTTTTTATCCGTCTCAGTTCCTTAACTTTGTTATAATACAGCGGTTCTACAGAAGCGGCATAATGATAGAAGCTTCTTATCATGGAAAGTCTCTCATTTCTCGTTTGCGGTGACCAGTTTCTGTCTTTGACCATGTCATCAAGAAATTCAATCAGCATCTGAGATGTGACCGTGTCGATTGACAACTTTTCAGGGATAATGTTTTTAACATTGAACAACCATGACAGAAATATGTTCCATGTATAACGCCAGTTAAGAACTGTGTTATCGCTTATGTTACGCTGCTTTGGATACAACTTAAAAAACTGACCAAGAAGAGTCCAAAAATCATTATTCTTACCACCATTCATTTCGATTCACCTCCGGAATTATACCATTGACGCTCATAAACTTCATTTTCGCAATCCTGTCGGGCAGGAGTTTGATATAGTAATAGGTGTCTTTAAATTTTACATGCCCCATATATGCGCTTAGATATGGGATCATAGCTTCTATATCCCTGCCTTCTTCAACCCAACGCATCAGGGTTTCTGTAGCAAACGTGAACCGGAAAGAGTATAATGATGGACGCCCTTCGCCATTGTCATTGCTAGAAAGATCCCAGGACTTATGAAATAGATAAACCAAAGAATAATAGCTCATGGGATTTCCCGACTTATTTGGGAAAAAGCCAGTTCTTTTAGGGAAGAATCCTTCTGCAAGGTAATCGTAACGTCTGCAAAGATTCATCAGATCTTGTGAGACCGCAATGCGACGATCACGATGATTCTTGGAGTCCTCGATATATATAGTCCCATGATTAAAATCAAAATGTCTGCGTTTCAGGCATACAGTCTCACGCGGTCGAAGACCACATCCAAGCATAAGGCGAAATACAACAGGAGCAGTGTATTCCATAATCGGTGATTTCTTTGAACAAACCATCTGATCTGTCGCATCAAAAAAACGAGACTGCTCGGTCTGCGAAATGATATAAGGCAGGCCGTCATTTCTTTTTGGGATTGCCGTTGCCGGGTACAAATAAGCCTGCTTCCCCATCGAAAGGAGATACCGAGCGAATTCCCGTATCTGGCTGCAGCGGTTGATAATCCCCTTGTCGCTTATGGCACACCATTCAGTAACGATGTCAGCTGTCAGTTCATCCGCATCAGGATACTTGTCAGCACAGAATTCATCAAAGCTGTTTAGGTGAAAATAAGAATCTTCCACATATCCAAGACTGCGCTTATATTCAATAAACTCATTGAGTTGTACCGCAAAGCCGCTTTGGAAACCATAAAACTTTTTCTTAGGCATCTAATCCCTCCTTCCTGCAAGGGTGTGCCATCTTTTCAGGACAACACAAACGTAGGTTATCATCATCCAACGCAAGATAAGGTTTAGCGGCCTGTACGCCTGCATCGCCAAGGGCACTTGCCACTGATTCCAGCGGCGTTCCAGACAAAAGCAGGTTCGTGGCAAATGTTTTTCTAAGTGCATGAAAATCTTTACCGTCAAAACCGTGTTTTTTAACGCCTGATTCTTTTAGGTAAATGCGCATCCGGTTGATAATAGTTCCTTCACCCATAGGTTCGCCTGTACTCCTTCGCCCATGCGATAAAAAGACATAGGGTTCATTTGATTCTGGTCTGCCGTTCAGAATGTAATCAGCGGTTGCATTCCCAACGACAGGGAGTAAAGGTATAATAAGTTCGCGATTTGTCTTATGCTGAATGAGATGAATCGAATCCTTTTCCCAGTCTATATCTGAAAGCTTAAGGTTACGTATGTCTACGCTCCTAAGCCCGGTGAATAAAGACATTATTATAATCGCATAGTCACGTTTACCAGCAGCGCATGAAGTGTCAATACTTTTGATCACTTGTTGAATCTCACTATCCGAAAAGGCAACAGGTACTTTTTTTCTTGAAGGCGGTATACGAAATGACATCATTTCTACAGACCAGCTTATGTAGCTGTGCTCAGTGAGAAATCTTAAAAACACACGTATTCCAAAAACAACATCTTCCATGCTGTTTGGGCGAGTAGGGGCAATAAACACAAAATATTTTCTTATGACTTCCGGGGTGATGCCAGAAAGAGGAATTGAATTATCCTCAAGATAATGGAGCAATGGCGAAACAATCACAAGGTATCCACGAAAACTTGCCGGAGCATATATGCCACTGAGGTAAGTGGTGAATTCATCGTAGACTTTCCGATTGTTTTCATTCAGCGTATTACACGAAGAAATGAACGTCCTGTGCGGGACAAAGAAATAATCATCTTGTGCATCCGACGAAAGAGAATTGAAATCAGCAAAGGACAAAGCAAGGCTTCTGAGAAAAGCTGCATATTTATCCTTTATTTTCTCTCGGTCAACTCTTTCTTTGAGCCATCGTGAATAGATTTCAGCCTCTTCATAGTTAAAGGAATTGAAACCGTTAGAATCACAAAAGCGCAGAAGAGCATGGATTCTTTGACGATAATTGCGCATGGTGGCTTTAGCATACTTCTTTTGAGAGATTTTCTCATAAAAACGTTCTGCAGCCTGTTTCAAGTTTACGTTTGTCATAAGCAAAGTCTCCTTCCTGAAAAATAAAAATCTATCAGTTCCTAAATTTCAACTGATAGATTCATGATAATCATTTATTCCGATAAAATCATAGAAGGAAGACATATTTCTAATCACAAATATCAAAAAATCGGCATTTATAAAAACTCGGTATTAGTTCAGACCTTTGAAGATCTCATCTTCATCTTTACCTTGCATCCCTCTATTATCTTTCATATTTTCATCAAAACCAGCTGTGTCTATATAATGTTCCTT
>JAILKW010000114.1 GCA_024693455.1 Lachnospiraceae bacterium | reverse complement strand
TTATGACAAACTATACTCAGTCGGGGTACAAGCTCCGACTGAGTTAAACGCTCCGCGAGGATGCGCACGGATTCGGACAGGAATTTGTCTGCTGAAGCAGACCCGAATCCGGCGCGCAAGACTCGCGAGCGAGTCTTGACCGACCGTTTTATTATAATCTTTACTGCATGATTCCTCAAGAAATCCATGCTTTTGTTTCCCTTAATTTCATGTTACAATTCCGGGATAACATTCATACTCACAACGAAACAAACGGAGGCTGATTTGGAAATACTACTTGCTCCCCTCGAGGGTATAACATCATCTGTGTACAGACAGGTTTTTGACAGACATTTTCCCGGGATCGATCGTTTCTTTACTCCCTTTATTTCAGCAAATGAAACCCATAAATTCAGAAGCAGGGAAAAACGTGAAGTTATTCCTTACAATAAAAAACTTGTTCCGCAGCTTATCGCAAATGATCCAGATGATTTTTGCTATGCTGCTCTTTCTCTTGCAAATTTGGGATATAAAGAAGTAAACCTTAATATGGGGTGCCCTTCCGGAACGGTTGTTAAAAAGAATAAGGGCGCAGGAATGTTGTCCGATATTGGACTTTTAAAGATATTTTTCGATAAGGTATTTGAAAAAGCTTCCTCATATTCCGATTTCCCCGACATCTCCGTAAAAACACGTATAGGGCTTAATGACACCTCCTGCTCCGACTCACTCATAAAACTGCTCTCTTCATATGACTTTTCGGAAATAATCGTCCATCCAAGATGCGCCGCGGAATTTTATAAAGGACCTGTTCACATGGATATTTACTCTGAATTTGAAGAGGTCTTTGCAGGTCAAAAAAGACCGCTGCTTACTTACAACGGTGAAATAAAAACTGTAGATGATTTTAATGATCTTTGTTCGGATCATCCCGGGACAACATCCGTTATGATCGGACGCGGTCTGATTTCGGATCCTTCTCTCGCAAGACAGATACGGGGCGGAGAAAGATTTAATAACCGTGAACTTAAAAGTTTTTTGGATGAACTAAAAGATACATATCTGGAGATATACGGCGGTCAAAAACAGCTTTTGGATAAGATGAAAGAGATCTGGACCTATCTCGCCGTGAATTTTCCGGAAAAGAAAAAGGCCGTTAAAAATCTGAAAAAAGCCTCCTCGATCCCTGAATATAATGCGTATGTTACGGAGATACTTCAGTGATCCCCATAGCGAAGATCACCAAAGATATTTTTTCAGATCAACCTTACCGTCCTTAACCTCTATACCCTCTTTTTCAAGCAGCGCAGCCTGGGCACCGGGACCTCCGAAAGCAAATTCTCCCGCAAGCTCTCCCTTTGAATTTACTACCCGATAGCAGGGAATGTTGTCCGGATCCGGATTTTTATGAAGTGCGTTACCGACGGCTCTGGCCATCTTCTTATCACCCGCAACTTCAGCAACCCTTCCGTAAGTCGCAACCTTTCCGTATGGGATCTGCTTTACAGCCTCATAAATTCTCTTTGAAGGACTGTCCGAGATCAGATCATAACTATCGGCTATCATTGTTTTTATATCATTTTCCGGAACACTTCCGTCAAGAATAACCGTATTCCAATGATCTTTATTTTGATGATATCCCGGGATTACAGATTCATAAACATCTCTCCAGAAATATTTCTTTTCGGGATCCACCTTTACATTTATATTGATATATCCATCCTTTTCGTAAGTCCACAGAAAAGCTTTTTTATTATATTTATATCTTACAAGCTGCCAGTTTTGATCATGAAACGGAGCGTCCTTATAGGTATCGGGAAAGGACAATCCGAATTTCAAAATCTCCTCTCTTGTATTCATACTATCTCTTCTCCTGAATGAACATAATTAAGCTTATCTCCCATTATCTCCTTCATGATATCAAAGGCTGGAACTCCGGTACAATGGCAGGTATAAAACCGGCTGTCATACTCATTCAGCTCCCTTGCGATCGCTTTTATCTCGTTTATTTCCGCCTCCCGGTATTCTCTTTTTACCATGAGATGAAAACCGCTTACCACAGCATCGGGCATTGAACCGTATTCTTCTTTATATGCATCCAGAATACTGAGAATTCCGTTATGAGCGCAGCCCGACATAAGAACCCTTTTTCCATCCTCTTTTATTACGAGAAAATGCTCGTGAACAAAATCATCACGAATAAACCCATCTTCATTTTTTATTAGAAGTCTCTTGTTTGTAAACGGAAGAGCATGACTTCTTTTTTTTATCGTGAAAAGCTCCAGTTCGTCGTCTATTACATGATTTCCCCGGATCAGCCGGATCTGTGAAAGGTCAGCAATCTGTCTGTCAATCCCGATATATCTGTATCGCTCTCCCTCTGCCCTTTCTCCGTCATCCGCATAATAATTCCCAAGGGCAGACTCCTGCATGTAAATATCAGCCTTATCGTTAATTTTGGTAAAAGGGATTATTCCCCCCGAGTGATCATAATGACCATGGCTTAACACAACAGTATCTATCTCTTTAAGATCAACTCCCAAAACCTTTGCATTTGCTATCGTATCCTCCGAAGGTCCCAGATCCATGAGTAACTTAT
>JAILKW010000103.1 GCA_024693455.1 Lachnospiraceae bacterium | reverse complement strand
AGGATTTTTATCTTGGATTGCTTCATAAATTTGCATCGGTACTCGACTACGATAAAGTAGAAGAAACACTTAAAGACGGGAATTTTGACGAAGCTTTTATGTTGGTGCACAGGATGAAAGGTTCATCGGCAGACCTTTGCCTTACACCGCTTAGCGAAGTCCTTTTGGATCTTACGGATGAGCTTAGACCCAAGGATCATTTGCCGTCTAAAGATATGATGGAGTTATTTAAAGAGAGGGCAACTTCTTTTTTAAATATGGTTTCAGATGAATCCGGTCCGATTTGATACGACCGGGGGAAACGGAGGAAGCAGAATGTTTTCAGAAGACTTTTCTGCGGTAGGAGATGCTGCGGCGGTAAAAAGAGATTATTTGAAGAAAAATCCGCTTGGATATTTTGTTTTATCGGTGCTTGCCGGTATGTATATCGGGTTTGGTGTATTACTCGCGTTTTCTATAGGAGGTTTTCTTGATGGAGCACCGATTACAAAGGTTGTGATGGGAATAGCTTTTGGAGTGGCATTATCGCTTGTAGTAATATGCGGAGCTGAGCTTTTTACCGGAAGTAACCTTGTGATGTCAGCGGGGGTCTTTCAAGGTAAGCTTTCGATGGTTGATGCCATAAAAGTATGGGTTGTATGCTGGATAGGTAATGCATTTGGAGGTGTGCTCCTGGCAGTAATGTATCATTTCAGCGGTCTTGGGAACGGAGCTGCCGGGGAATTTATGGCGAACGGAGTTCTTGCCAAGATATCAGCCACCGGTCCGGAGCTTTTTGTCAGAGGTATACTTTGTAATATCCTGGTTTGTTTAGCGGTTTGGGCTACTTTCAGATGTAAAAGCGAAGAGGGTAAGCTCATCATGATATTCTGGTGTCTGTTTGCTTTTATTACAACGGGCTTTGAGCACAGCGTCGCAAATATGACACTTTTTACCGTAGGATTGCTTAGGCCATGTGGCTTAGAGCTTACTGCCGGAGGATGTTTATATAACTTACTTTTTGTAACAATTGGCAACATGGTTGGCGGCATCTGTTTCGTGTCGCTCCCCTATTTTATTGCGCAAAAGGGATCAAAAAAATAAAATTTTTTTTATTTTTTTTTAACAAAATGGACACATTATACGTATATAATACTATAATCAATTTCAATTTGGAGGAAGATTATATGGATAAGATGAGACAGTTTTCATTTAAAATGCAAAACAGCATTGCCAGATTTATGTACGGAAGATGCGGATTTGACAGCCTTGCAAGGGCTTGCTATGGTTTGGCAATCTTGTTTTTGGTGATCAACATTTTTGTGCATAACAGTATCGTATCTCTTATTTCGATGGCATTTTTGGGATATTCGCTTTTTAGGATCCTGTCAAGGAATATAACAAAAAGGTACGCAGAGAATCAGAAGTTTCTTGCAGCAATGAGAAAGCCAAAGAGCGCTTTGAATTATATGGGTATGAAATGGAGGGACAGAAAGACCAGCAGATATTATACATGTTCAAAATGTCATCAGCATATTAGAGTCCCGAAGGGAAAAGGTAAAATAGAAATAACATGTCCTAAATGCAAAGATACATTTATTAAAAGAACCTGAGATAGAAAGGAATTACAGTAATGATGACAGATCCCTATAAGGTGCTGGGCGTTTCGCCGGGTGCATCTGACGAGGAAATAAAAAAAGCATACAGATCATTGGCAAAGAAGTATCATCCCGATCTGCATCCGAATGATCCGGAGGCTTCATCAAAGATGAATGAGATAAATGCGGCTTATGATATTCTTTCAAAACCTCATTCCGATACATATTCACAGAGACAGTCCGCTTATGGATATCAAAACCAAAATGCATACCGCTATCGCAATCAGAATGCATACAGTTATGGAAATACAGGGCAGGAAGAGGAATGGAATCCTTTCGGAAATACGGGAGGACAGTGGCAATGGCAGTGGCATACATATAATTTCGGTGGTTATGATAATTCCGATGACAGAGGCAGAAGACCTGTTTTCGGCGGGTCATTCCTTGGGGGAATAATAAAGTTTGTGATAATATATCACCTTATTTCTTTCCTTTTAAAAATGTTTATATATATACTTTAATAGATAAATATATCTCAGACGAGATGTCCCGCCGCTAAACAAAGCGCGGGGTAAGGCTGTAAACCATAATTTCGGGCAGATTTTCGATAAACTGTGATCTAAATAATACAAGCTACACAAGACAGTCAGCGGGTTTTGTTG
>JAILKW010000082.1 GCA_024693455.1 Lachnospiraceae bacterium | reverse complement strand
CGATGAAGAAGTTTCACTGACGTTTCTTCCAAAAGAATCATTTGCCAGTCCGGACAAAAGTTTGGAAGGATCGTCAAGATATACATCTGCTATGTAAACCTGTGTGTCATTAACGGTTTTTTCCGTAAGTGTTATGGAAACTCCGTCTGCCGTATATGTTGTGTCGGTTATCTGTGAATCCAAATTCGTACTTTCGCCGTCGTTTTCACCTGTAGTTTCATCTGAATCCTCTGAAGTTTCTATTTTAATATCACCGTTTTTTTCGAGTTCGTCTTCATCTTCTTCAGTAAAAACTTTATCTTTTGCAACCTCTGTCTTTGCTTCCGAAGCATTTATTACGGAATCCATTTTAACTACCTGCGCCGGTATTACAAAAGCATCCAGCAGAGTGTAAACCACATATAATGTCAGTACTATACCGTAGCCTATCCCCCATCGGCTGAATTTTTTCTTTTTATTCATATAATGCTCCTTTCCCGTAGCTTTCGATGCCCGTTTTTTCAAGAAGCCTTTTGCTTTCAACGCTTTTTTTGCGAAATACCCACCTCTTTTGAACCACAAAGCTGATAAAGAAAAGGGTTGTATCAACAACTACCTTTGCCCAGATTACAGGGATCACCATGGATAATATTGAAACTCCTCCTGCGCTGAGTGCCATCTGAACCATAAAAAGTATCAAATATCTGACGCCCTCTGCAAACGTATTGCCTCTGCTTTGAAAGGCAAAGACCTTATTCATGATAAAATTCACCGTACCCGAAGCCAGTCTTGCCGTTACGGTTGCAAAGACAATAAGTCCGGTTCCGTATATACCACCGAGGAGAGGTATAAGAATAAGTGCAAATGCAAAAACAAAATAATCTATTATCGACCCTGAAACTGATGACAGTAAAAACCTTACGAATCTGCCATATATCAAAAGCGAATCCCTTACAGGTCTGAAATGCGATGTCTCATTATTGTTTTCATAAACCGTTTCAATGGGTACAAAAACCAGATCCGTTTTTTCTGCCGCATCACTCAGAAAATTCATTTCATATTCATAACGTCTGCCTTCTTCGGTAAGTGCCAGTATTATAAGTTCATCGGGTATTCCCCGAAGTCCTGTTTGAGTGTCCGGACATTTTTTCCCACTGACAAGCCCAAATATTCCCGATGTTATCCTGTTCCCGAATCTGCTCCTTTTGGGAACGTTCTCTCCGGAGAAATCCCTGGTTCCGAGAATCAGCTTACCCGGATTTTTATCCATTGCGTCAGCCACCTTTAAAATATCACTCACTTTATGCTGACCGTCCGCATCAACCGTAATGATCCCATGTCCTCTTCCGTAAGCCTTTACCGATTCCTGAATACCCGATTTTAATGCTGCTCCCTTACCGTAGTTTTTATCGTGCGTGACAAGAATACAACCGAGAGTTTTGGCCTGTTCAAAGATATTCTGATATCTTATCCCGCTTCCGTCATCTATAACTATTATCTTGTCGAAGCTTTCACTTTGAAGTTCGATTATAAGGTCAAGTAATCTTCGATCCGGTGAAAGTGCCGGTATTATTATCACTGTTTTTCTCATACGCCACCTCCGGCTTACGCCTGTGTCTGCCGTGTCATAGATATTTTTCAGGCAAATGCCAGTCCGCCCATCCCGGCGATCACATTATCTACAACCTTATCTACCCTTTGTCTGCCAAGACTTCTTTCCAATTCTCTTGTATAAGCTCTTCCGTATTTTGAAAAGGAACTGCGTCTGATATTAAGCTCATTTAAGATCGAAACCATTTGAAGCGGAAAAGCGCCCGCAACCTTGATCTCCATAAGAACCTGATCCTCTTTTAGGATCTGCTCTCCGTCACGGCCTTTTGTAAGATCAAGATCTTTTGTCCTGTATCTTATATTTGCATCAAAGGTTACCCTAAATTCCGGATCTTCTATGCCTTTTAAAGCTATTCTGTCATAACTTATGACCATGGCCGGTGCAAGTGTCTCATATCTTTTTTTGAAAAAATCAATTTCCCTTCCAACCTGGGAATCCTTTTTTAAATTTTCATTTTTGCAAAGATAATCCACAGCCTCTTTATATGTAGTTCCAAGTCTTCTTTTATAAACTACTCCGTCGTATTTTTTCTTTATTTCTATAAAGGCTGTGCTGTCATCCTTCGGAACCTCATATGTTCTGAGTCTTAACTTTTCTTTATATAAAGGCTTCTCCAGAGAATTTCTTATAAGAAGATCGTTTTCCGTATCAAAATATATATTATTTATGGTTGAAAAGTAGAAAGCATCTTTGCAAAGAATAGTATTTGTCTTTTCGATAAAAGCATATAACTGCTCCTTTGTAATAAGAAATTTAACCTCTGCTCTTTTAAATGTATTATTTGCCATAAGAAACACTTCCTTCCTTAACTTGTTTATCTTAATGAAATAATACAAACCGAACCTTAAACCAACTTAAAAAATGCGAAGACATTAATCTTCGCATTTGAAATGATATTTTTGGTAAAGCGGACAGTAGAAATCCGCCTTTATGCTTTCTCATAACGCAGTGGCACTCTATGGCAATTCAGCTCTTTCAGCAACTTCCCTTACCTTAACCTCTGCCTTTATAAACTCATCCACTATAACCGGATCGAACTGTTTTCCCTTTCCGTCAATGATGATATTAATAGCCTTTTCAACACCAAAACCTTCTTTATAGCTTCGCTTCGAAACAAGGGCATCAAACACATCCGCCACAGCCATGACTCTTGCAGAAAGAGGAATGTCCTCCCCCGCCAGGCCTGTAGGATAGCCTTTTCCGTCCCATCTTTCATGATGGTATGAAGCAAGTCTCCTTGCTTCGTGCAAAAAATCGGATCCCGGAACCATTGCTATGGCTTTTGAAAGTATCTCCCGTCCAACGACCGTATGAGTCTTCATTATTTCGTATTCTTCGTCCGTAAGCTTACCCGGTTTATTAAGGATCGCATCCGGAACATTTATCTTACCTACATCATGAAGAGGGGCTGAATTCACAACATCCTCAATGTATTTATCATTAATGATATCGGAATAAACTCCGTCTTTTTTCATTTGATCCAGTATTATTCCCGCATATAACGCTGTCTTTTTTATATGCTGACCCGTACACTTGTCTCTGCTCTCTACCACATCAGCAAGAATAAATATCAGTCCGTCCTGAAGTTTTTTGATAGTGGTAGCCTGCTTGTCCAGATCATCTTCATATTTTATAGTTTCATCGGTCATTTCAACAAAGGAATCATAGAGATTTTCTATCTCATCACCTGTCCGGATATCTATCTCATGGATATGCTTTGCGCCCTTATGCCGTCCCTCCTCGGTATCTCTGGTAAAACCTGATGCCGCAAGGGCAATCGCATTAACGGGATGAAGGATATTATATTGAACAAACCAGACACCGACAGCTGCAATTAGTACGAAAAATCCTGTAAACAAAGCCAGCAGCTTTGCAAAAAATGCATATCCGTCTCCCGCGATCCTGTTCATGGAAACATCTGTGGCCGCATACGCGGTACAGACTCCGTTAGAGTCCAATATCGGTTTATATACCGTAAGTAACCATCCGTAGGTGTCATCGGTAATTATCGGTTCTATTTCTCTCCCTATCAAAAGATCGGGAATATATGGAGCGAATGATTTATCAAACGGGATCACGGACCCGACTTCTTCACCCTTAAGACCGCTTGTATCAATGTCAAATACGACATGACAACCGTCTTCCATTATCTTATATACATAAAGATATTCTATATCGTTGGCACTATTTTTTATATTCTCCAAAATATTTTTGGTTTCAATATATTCCTCGGCCTCTTCCCCGTTTAAAAGATAATCGTCTATCCTGTTCCCGTCAACCACATGCGAAACCAGATTAGCTATTCCGTCCCCGCTTGTCTTACAATTTTCTATCAAAGAATCCCTGTAAATCATGTAACTGATGGTTGTAGCCGTTCCTGCCACCAAAACCATTCCCGCAACTATAACAAGAAGCAGCTTTGTCCGAAGCGAGACTCCTCTTATAGAAATGCTCTTTGACGCTTTTTTGGTATCCTTATCAAGCGGCTTCTGCTGCCATCCGTCAAATCTGATCTTCTCAAGTATGTCATCGGGGATCCCAAATACAGCAAGTTCAACTATAATAAGAGAGATTATCTTATCTATAACATCCAGATAATAATCCGCAACAAGCTGTGATGAAAACCGGCCCCATCCCAGGTTGTCGTATATATACCTTGCAAAATCCGTAGATACCCCTTCTGATGCAAATCCATACAAAAACCATGTAAGTACGGAGCCCAATCCACCTCCGATAAACGCAAGAACAAGTGCCCCCAATATGATCTTAAGTGCGCGTTTCATCTTGAATTTTCTTCCGTAATAGCAGCTGACAACGGCAATCAGAACATTTATCGCACTATAATAAAAAGAAGCCGGATCCATGATACCCTTGATCAGATTTGTTATAAGACCGACCGTTATACCCGGAAGCATTCCAACGCAAATGGATGTAAATATCGTACCGATCGAATCCATATAAAGAGGTATATCAAGATAAAGCATTATCCCACTTCCAATGACATTTACAAGAACCCCCGCAATGATCATCAGTATAACTCTCTTTATCCTCTTGCCCTTAAAAAAAGTAGATTTATTATCACTCACAGCCATAAACATTCCCTTTCACTGTAAAGAAAATCTTTTTTTAATTATAACATAAATCGGTTATAATGGTTGAAATCAAACAAAGGAGATAAAATATGAATATTGTCTTACTCGAGCCGGAGATTCCGGCTAACACGGGAAATATTGGCCGCACCTGCGTTGCGACCGACACCTCTTTACATCTTATAGAACCACTCGGTTTTCATCTAACCGATAAAATGCTTAAGCGGTCGGGAATGGATTACTGGCAACAGCTTGATGTAAAAAGATATATGGATTGGGATGACTTCAGATCAAAAAATCCGGATGCCAAACTCTTTTTTGCCACTACAAAAGGACAGCATCTGTATACAGACGTGTCCTTTGATCCGGATTCATATATAGTTTTCGGTAAAGAAAGTGCAGGCATTCCTGAGGAAATCCTTATCGAACATCCAAACGAATGCATCCGTATCCCGATGGCAGGAGAAAGCAGATCCTTAAATCTTTCCAACTCCGTTGCTATCGTACTCTATGAAGCCCTTCGTCAAAACGATTTCCGTGGCATGACGCTTTCAGGAGAACTCCACAGACTAAAATGGTAAATCATCCCAATTTCTTTTTCTGTTGACCGGAAACGATAAAAAGCATCAACCTCCTTGGGATCAGCCTTATCCCAAAGGCAGCCAGCTTCATTGCAAAACCGGGAATTATTATTGTGCGCCGCAGTTTCATCTCAAGAAGAGCCCAGCGCACGCATTTAAAGGCCGTCATTCCGTCAAGCGCGAATGTAACCCCGGCAACTTTGTTAAACTCGGTATCCACAGGTCCCGGACATAGCGCAGCGACATATACGTTGCTGTGCTTTTGTCTGAGTTCTTCCGAAACTCCGCTTGTAAGTGAACTCACATACGACTTTGTGGCATAGTAGGTTGCCATATAAGGCCCCCCGGGAAAGAGTCCTGCCGAAGAGGCTACATTAAGAATGGTTCCCCTTCCCTGCGCCTCCATTTTCAAAAGCATTCGTTTAAACATTACATGAAACGCTGTAATATTTAAATCTATCATGCTCTTTTCTCTGTCAAGGGCCGTATCTTCGTAATCTCCGGCCAATCCAAAGCCTGCATTGTTGATAAATATCTCTATAGGAATATCTTCTATGATATTAAAGATGCGATCTACATCTTCTTCCCTCGTGATATCCGCAACTATAATATGACTTTTTCCCCAAAGTTTTCTTTTTAACTTCTTAAGTCTCTCCTCCCGTCTTGCAACGAGAATGGGAATATAATCCCGCTTCGAGTACTCTATCGCAAATTGCCGGCCGATCCCGGAACTTGCTCCCGTGATAAGAACATACCCTCTTTTCTTCATTTATCCCCCCTACATTATAACCATATCGGCAAATTGATATATAAGCTTTTCTGTCTTTTCCCATCCAAGGCATGGATCTGTGATAGACTTACCGTATACGCCTCCGTCCACGGGCTGGGATCCGTCCTCAATATAGCTTTCTATCATAAGGCCTTTTACCAGTCCATGTATATCTTCATTTGAATGACAGGAATGGAACACATCCTTGGCTATCCTTATCTGCTCAAGATATTGTTTTCCCGAATTATTGTGATTACAATCAATAACCACGGCAGGATTCTTTATTTCGGGATGTTCCTTATAATATCGTGCAACATTTACTATATCTTCATAATGATAATTCGGATGACTGTTTCCGAATTTATCAAGATATCCTCTTAAGATAACGTGTGAAAATTCATTACCGGGTGTGTGTACTTCCCAGTTTCTGTATGTAAAGGTATGACCGTTTTGAGCTGCTATGATGGCATTCATCATTACCGAAATATCTCCGCTGGTGGGATTTTTCATTCCGACCGGGATCCCAAGTCCCGATGCCGTGAGTCTGTGTCCCTGATTTTCAACAGATCTGGCCCCTACAGCAACATAGGAAAGCAGATCCGACAGATATCTGTGATTTTCGGGATAAAGCATCTCTTCTGCACAGGTAAATCCGGTTTCGCTTACTACTCTTGTATGCATCTGACGGATCGCAATAAGCCCCGCAAGCATATCTTCTTTCTTTTGCGGATCCGGCTGGTGAAGCATGCCCTTATAACCAAGTCCCACTGTTCTGGGTTTATTGGTATAAACACGCGGTACAATAAAGATCTTGTCGATAACATCATCCTGCACCTTTCTTAATCTGTGCATATAATCAAGAACCGCTTCTTCATTGTCAGCTGAACAAGGACCTATTATAAGCAGAAGTCTTTCATCCTTTCCGGAAAAAATGTCTGCAAGTACCTTATCTCTTTCTTCCTTCAGTGCCTTAACTTTTTCATCTATGGGAAATTGCGCCTTTATCTCCTGGGGTGTGGGGAGCATCCTGACGAATTCCATTTGCATTTCCATAATAAACTACCTCAATCCTTTCTTTTATCCGGGGCATTGCTAACAGCAGATAATATTTACTATTTATCTGACCGGTAAGCCTGGCCCAGGGAAATCCCTCCATCATTTGGAGGTATCTTCCCGTGAGTATAAACCTGCAAGCCCTCTTGTTCAAGCAAATATTTAAAATGATCCGATAATACATTATTTACAAAACAGCCACCCGAAAGTACAACTTTTTTTATACCTGTTTCCCCGGATGCCTGTATTATAGCCGATTTCCAAAGTATCGATAATATCTCATGGAAATCCAGTGCTATAAGATCCTCTTCTTTTCCGTCAATATATTCACGAATGATATGATCAAACAATACATCGGTTGGAATGATCATCCTTCCGTCCTTTTCGCGGAGCGAAAAGTCCCTATTATTATCTATGTATGAAATCGTACTTTTAAGATGCTCCCGGTCGATATATCCCTCCCCGGATGAAATTCCCTTGTTCTCCAGGTATCTTTGAGCAGCAAACTGCAATGCCATCGCCGCTTCACCTTCAAAGGTGTTTTCTTTTTTCAGACCGATCACAGCTGCTGCAGCATCAAACAACCTTCCGCAGCTCGTGGAATTTTTGCGATAGGTATTTTTGTCATACATAAATCTTATCGCTTCATATTCTTCTTCATTACAAAGCCCGAGTTTCTTAGACCATTCATCAGCTTTTTGAGGTTCATCACCGAAACGGTCACAGATCATGGATACGGCGATCCTCCAGCCATCACGTGCAGCCTGATCTCCTCCGACCTGGGAAAACGGTGCATGACTTGCTGCTCTTTCGTATGAACTCCTGTCACATACCAGCAGTTCTCCTCCCCATATTCCTCCGTCTTCTCCATAACCGGTTCCGTCAAGGGTAACCCCCAATACTTTTTCATCCAGATGATTTTCCGCCATACAGGAAAGAACATGGGCATAATGGTGTTGAACTTTTTCAAGTCCGATATTATACTCTCTGGCTATATCTTTTGCAATCCGCGAAGTTATGTAACCCGGATGCATGTCGCACACTATCTTATCCGGCTTTATCGACAGCGCATTGATATAATGATCTATCGTTTCTCTTAAAGCTATCTCGGATCTTATATCCGTCTGTTCACCTATAAACGATGAGGGATAATACCATTCGTCCCTGGCTATGCAAAACACGCTTTTTAATTCTCCGCCTATTGCTATAACACACTCCCCGGTGTCAGGCCCTTCTATAGGCAGAGGAGCGTATCCCCTCGATCTTCTTATCATAAGTTCTTTTCCGTTATGATATGAAATAACCGAATCGTCCGCTCTGCATAAAATATCTCTGTTATGCGAAAGAATAAGATCGCAATATTTGCCGAGCATATCATTTGCTTCATTGTCATTCGTTGCAATGGGCGCTCCGGAAACATTACCGCTTGTCATGACAAAAAACTTTGGCATATCGGAAATATCATCCGGATAATCAAATAATAAAAGTTGAATGGGCGCATAAGGTAAGAACACACCCAAAGTCGGATTGTCCGGTGCACATTGTTCAGTGGGAACATCGGTTTTAAGTATTAGATCATCCTCTTTATTTATAAGAAGATTTCCTCCCACAGTCTTTGACTTTTTGGGCAGGATCACAATAGGTTTTTGCGGACTGCAAAGAAGCGCTTCCGCCTTACTGTCGACCTCACATACTTCTTTTATGGCTTCAATATTTTTTGCCATAACCGCAAACGGTTTTGAAGGACGTGCCTTCCTCTGCCTAAGCTTTGAAACTGCTATGGGATTCGTCGCATCGCAGCATAAATGGAAACCTCCGATACCTTTTACAGCCACCACGCCACCGTCGGCTATCACTCTTCTGGCTTCCGTTATCGGATCCTTGTAAATGATCTTCGATACATCTTCCGGTTTATATGCATATAAGGCCGGGCCGCAATTATTGCAGCATACCGGCTGCGCATCAAATCTCCTGTCGCTTACATCCCTGTATTCTTCTTCGCATTCACTACACATCTCAAAACTGTCCATGGATGTGTATTCTCTGTCATAGGGTAGTTTTTTAATAACCGTAAGCCTCGGGCCGCAATCGGTACAATTAATAAACGGATGGAGATATCTTCTGCTGTTCTTATCATAAAGCTCTGCCCTGCATTTATCACAGATACCTATATCTGCGGGAATAAATCTCTCACCTTTATTTTCTTTACTTCCGACTATCGAAAAATTCTCAGGGATGACTCTGTCCGATTCGTATTCTTCCATTTTCAAAATAATCGAAGATGCCGGTGCCTCACCTATTATCCTTTTCTTAAACTCTTCGATACGATCATCCTCTGCAGATACGATTATCTCCACAAAGGCACCTCTGTTGCACACATTTCCATAGAGCCCCATATCATCTGCAAGTCTTTTTATAAAGGGTCTGAAACCCACACCCTGAACTATCCCAAACACCCATATCTTTCTGATATTCATAACTATCCTCTTTTTGTATTTATCATGTCAAGACTCGCTCGCGAGTCTTGCGCGCCGGATTCGGGTCTGCTTCAGCAGACAAATTCCTGTCCGAATCCGTGCGTATCCTCGCGGAGCGTTTAACTCAGTCGGACCTTGTACCCCGACTGAGTATAGTTTGTCATAACCCCCACCTACACTAACGCTTAGAGGTGGGGGATTTCTCCAACTGAGTTAAAACACCGGCCCCAAACTAGCCGCCGAAAAACAAATGCGATATCAGAATCCTGATTCCTAAAATAATAAGGATCACACCTCCTGTTATCTGTGCGGGGGCTTTAAATTTCATTCCAAAAACATTTCCTATAAAGACCGCAACAACGGAAAGAATAAATGTGGTAAGTCCGATAACGGATATAGCGCTCCATATATTAACTTCCATAAAAGAGAAGGTAATACCAATAGCGAGCGCATCTATACTTGTGGCGATCGCCATAATAAAAAGCTGTTTAATATCAAGCGGCGGATCCGTCCGCTCCGCCTCCGCTTTTTCATTTCTTTCTTTTATGGCATCAATTATCATCTTAATTCCAATATATGCCAACAAAATAAAAGCTACCCAATGATCTATGCTTTTAACGTAAATTGCAAATGTACTTCCCAGTGCATAACCCAAAAGTGGCATTAATGCCTGAAAGCCACCGAAAAACAGTGCTATGATAAAGCACTGCCTTATATTTACCTTGCGCATTGCAAGACCTTTACAAACAGCAACCGCAAAGGCATCCATCGAAAGGCCAACCCCAAGTGCCAAGAAATCAACAATCCCCATAACTTCCTCTCCTTCGCAACTATCATAACTTTTTTACAGTGATAAAGCAAACCTTATAATAGCTTATGATAATTGCTATAACATTTTCCATAGATAAAAATCGGCATACGATCCACAGACCGTATACCGCTATATTACTTGGAATTATTGTTTTTTTTCTTTTCGGCTTTTTCCTGTTTTCTTTTTTCCTTTGCTGCCTTCTTTTCATCTATAGGATTAAACTCGGCATTATATTCGGTGATCATCGTCCCGTATCCATGTTTATCCAACCCCTTATATACAAGTTTCCTTACAATATCATATATAACCGCAAACAAAGGAACTCCGACTATCATTCCGAAAAGTCCCCACAGACCTCCGAATAAAAGAATAGCAAACATTATCCAAAATCCGGATAACCCTGTCGAATCTCCGAGGATTATAGGTCCGAGAACATTTCCGTCCACCTGCTGAAGTATAATGATAAATCCCACGAACATCAGCGCATGAACCGGATTATCCAAAAGCAAAAGCAAAGTACAGGGTATCGCGCCAAGATAAGGTCCAAAGAACGGTATAATATTGGTAACACCAACCACAACAGCGATCAACGCAGCGGAATCAAATTGCATAAGCATACATCCAACAAAACAGATAATACCGACTATTGTGGAATCAATAAGTTTACCTACGAAAAATCCGTTAAACATTTTATCGGCATAACGAACCTCTTGTTCAATAATACCTGCTGTTTTATCTTTAAAGATACCATGTAATATAAGCTTTGATTGAGCCGCAAACTGCTTTCTTGCACCAAGTACATAGATAGAAATAATAATACCGAGAAACGCATTTTTCAGCATCGTTACAATATCTGAGATCTTTACCGCAACCTCACTTAAGATCTGTGTT
>JAILKW010000055.1 GCA_024693455.1 Lachnospiraceae bacterium | reverse complement strand
TGATAATTACAAGGGCGTTTCTTCAAGGCTGCTGTTAAAAGAAGTGGCCGGACTTATAGACGGAGGCGGCTTTGAGATTGGGAATATTGATGCGACTATAATTGCTCAGGCTCCCAAGATGCGTCCCTTTATAGATGAAATGCGAGAAAACATCGCAAAGGATCTTGGGGTAGATATTTCCCGGATAAGCGTAAAAGCCACTACGGAAGAAGGGCTTGGCTTTACGGGCAACGGCGATGGCATAAGTGCTGCGGCTGTTGCATTGATTAATGAAAAATGATCAGGAGAAAAAATGAAAATCTATAACACACTTACAGGACAAAAAGAAGAATTTAAACCGATAGAAGAGGGGAAGCTTTCAATGTATGTATGCGGCCCTACGGTTTACAATCTCATCCATATTGGAAACGCAAGGCCGATGATAATCTTTGATGCCTTTCGAAGATATATGGAATATAAAGGTTACGAGGTCAATTATGTTTCCAATTTTACGGATGTTGACGATAAGATAATAAAAAAAGCTAATGAAGAGGGTGTGAGTTCCGAAGAGATCGCGGAGAGATATATTGCCGAGTGTAAAAAAGATATGGAAGCGCTCGGGGTTCATCCGGCAACAGTTCATCCGAGAGCTACGGAAGAGATAGACGGTATGATAAAGATGATATCAGATCTCATCGAAAAGGGTCATGCCTATGCTGTTTCGGATGGTACGGTATATTTTAGAACCCGAAGCTTTGACGGATACGGAAAATTGTCACACAAAAATATTGATGATCTTGAAAGCGGTCACAGAAGTATAGGAGTTACAGGGGATGAAAAAGAGGATGCCCTTGATTTTGTTCTTTGGAAACCCAAAAAAGAAGGAGAGCCTTATTGGGAGTCGCCCTGGTGTGACGGAAGGCCCGGATGGCATATCGAGTGTTCTGTAATGAGTAAGCGATATCTTGGAGATACTATTGATATTCATGCCGGTGGAGAAGACCTTATCTTTCCGCATCATGAGAATGAGATAGCGCAGTCTGAAGCTGCCAACGATGAGCCCTTTGCTCATTATTGGATGCATAACGGATTTTTGAATATAGATAATCGTAAGATGTCTAAGTCTCTCGGAAATTTCTTTACCGTAAGAGATATCAGTGAAAAATATGATCTTGCTGTTTTAAGATTTTTCATGCTTTCGGCTCATTATCGTTCGCCTCTTAATTTTTCCGATGAACTTATGGAGTCGGCAAAGACTTCACTTACGCGTATAAGAACCTGCGCCGGTATGCTTGGAGAAAAAGCGGAGGGAGAAGGAGAACTTAGCGAAACCGAAAAAGGACTCGTTGAAGAAGCAAAGGGTTTTATCGGGAAGTTTGAAAGTGCAATGGAGGATGATTGCAATACAGCAGATGCAATAGCAGCGATATTTGAACTTGTAAGATTTGCAAATTCAAACGCAGCAGAAGGTTCAAGTCCGAAATTTGCCAAAGAACTCCTTGATATTTTGACAAAACTTTGTGATGTACTCGGAATCTCTCTTGAAGAAAAAGAAGAAGACATAGATGAACGTATAGAAGCGCTTATAGCCCAAAGACAGGAGGCAAGAGCAAATAAAGATTTTGCAAAAGCCGATGCCATAAGAGATGAACTTCTTGCAGAAGGTATAGTACTTAAGGATACCAGAGAGGGAGTTAAATGGAGCAGGGGCTGAGCACCAGGATAAGAGAATATTTTTCTATTGAAGAACAGGATATCAGACAGTACTCACCTCTTACACTGGCATTTATAGGAGACGCGGTTTACGAAGTTATAATAAGAAGTATAGTGGTAGACAAAGGTAATACCGTTCCGGGTAAGCTTCACGGACATTCGGCTCATCTTGTTAAAGCTGTTTCACAGAAACTAATGATAGAAGCTGTGGAGGATGACCTTGATGAGGAGGAGACGGATATATACAGAAGGGGCAGGAATGCAAAGTCTTATTCAAAGGCAAAAAATGCATCTGTTCACGACTATAGAATAGCAACAGGATTTGAAGCATTGATCGGTTATCTTTATCTTAAGGACAGAATGGAAAGAATACTTGAACTGGTATATACAGGTCTCGAAAGGACAGGTTTGGAAAAATGAGAGACAGTAGTTCTATCATAGAAGGAAAAAACGTTTGTATAGAGGCCTTAAGGTCTGATACCGAGATAGACAGGTTATTTGTACTTGACGGCAGCACCGACGGAGGGATCAGGACTGCTGTAAGAGAGGCCAAAAAAAGAGGCATAAGGACAGACTTTGTTACAAAGGACAGGCTTGATCAGATGTCCGAAACAGGACATCATCAGGGAATAATGGCTTACATAGCTGCATATGAATACTCAGATGTGGAAGACATAATGAAAAAAGCGGAGGAAAAGGGTGAGGATCCCTTTGTTATCATACTTGACGGGATCGAGGATCCGCATAATCTCGGAGCCATAATCCGTACAGCCAATCTATGCGGAGCCCATGGAGTGATAATTCCCAAAAACAGAGCAGCATCACTTACCCAGACGGTTGCGAAAGCATCAGCGGGCGCTCTTAACTTCACTCCCGTAGCAAAAGTTTCCAATATCTCACAGACAATTGACATGCTTAAAGACAAAGGACTTTGGTTTGCCTGTGCTGATATGTCCGGAGATGTTATGTATGATGTTAACCTTAAAGGTCCTATAGGGCTTGTTATCGGAAATGAGGGAAGCGGAGTGTCAAGACTTGTAAGGGAGCATTGTGATATGACGGCATCAATTCCGATGAAGGGAGATATAGATTCCCTTAACGCATCGGTTGCATGCGGTATTTTATGTTTTGAAGTAGTAAGACAAAGGATGGGTAAATAATGCCAAAAGAGGCTTTTGATGATCAAAGCGATTTAGAACTCATTGATCGTTGTCGAAACGGAGATGAAGCGGCTCTTGATCTTTTAATGAAAAAATACAATGACCTCATTAGGATGCTTTCCACAAGGTGGTATTTACCCGGAGGAAGCAGGGATGATATGATTCAGGTCGGAAGACTTGGACTTGTTGATGCGATAGAGTCTTATGACAAGTCAAAGGGTACAAGGTTTTCAAGTTTTGCCTACACCGTTATTAACCGTCGTATGGGAAATGAGGCAGAGGCAGCAGGCAGGAAAAAACATGAACCGCTGAATAACTTTGTTTCGATAGATTCGGATTCGGCTGAAGAATATGCCAATGATCCGCTTTTTACGGTATGTACTTCACCTGAACAAAACTATATAGATTTAGAAGCCACAAAAGAAATGAAGGCTTCGATAGAGGAGTCCTTGTCGGATTTTGAAAACAAAGTTTTTAATGAACTTCTGGCAGGAAAAAGTTATAAAGATATAGCAACAGAATATGACAAATCTGAAAAGACCATTGATAATGCGATCCAGCGAATAAGAAGAAAAGCTAAAGAAGCACTTAAAGCTAAGTGATTATGGGGAGATGATATGGCCGTTAAACAAAAGAGGTTAAGCATAAGAAAAGTCGAAGAGGGGATGAGGATAGGACAGCCTATCGTTGATTCCACAGGCAGAGTTATGCTTCAAAGAGGGACTCAGCTAGAAGGACATTATATAAAGTATTTACAGGATCATGGGATCAATTCGATCCTTATCCAGGACGGGGAAGAAGAGCCTCCCGAGGTAGAACTTTCCGAAAAGGCGAAAAGGGCTGTGGAACTTACAAGAGTGGATGATCCCAGCAAAGTAACTCTTCGGGAAGATGTGAAAAAAAGGGTCGGAGAGGGAGTAAAATTTTTGTTTGACAACACATCAGCCGGTGGTTTCACGGAAGCTGCCAACAATGTTGCTGATGAGCTTACCAGGGCTATTACCAAATATGATGCGGTTGCCATTGATATAAGCATACTGAAAGTCTCCGATGAGTATACGTTTAAGCATTCCGTGGATGTAGCATCCCTTTCAATGATAATAGGCAAAAAGTACGGTCTTAACAGGGACGAGGTACGTGAACTTGGTATAGCCGGCCTTTTGCACGATGTCGGGAAATCACAGATAGAACCCGAAATCCTTAACAAACCCGCAAAACTTACCGATGAAGAATTCCACAAAATGAAATATCATTCTCTTTACGGTTATAAGATCCTTGAAAAAAGCAAGGATTTTTCCAATGCCATAATGAGCGGAGTTCTGCAGCATCACGAAAAGATGAACGGAATGGGTTATCCCATGGCAATAAAGGGCGATAAGATCCATCCTTTTGCCAGGATAATTTCAGTAGCGGACGTATTTGATGCCCTTGTAACGGAGCGTCCATACAAGAAAGCCTTTTCCAAAAGAGACGCAATAGAGATAATAATGACAATGACGGATGATCTGGACATGAAAGCAATGAAAAGCTTTCTGACCACGGTAGTCCTTTATCCGGTGGATTCCATAGTAAAGCTTTCCAACGGAGAATATGCAAAAGTAGTTGAGAATAATTTTGAGCATCCGCTGCGCCCCAAGGTTGTGGCAACAGAAAGCGGAAATATCTACGACTTAAACAACGACGTCAAATGCCAAAGCATCGTAATATTATAAGCTCGGCGTTTTGATGATACGGAGACCTTGAAGCCATGGGCGGGAGGGGTCTTCCCTCGGCGTGTAAATAAAAGGAGCTATGGGTAAAACCCATAGCTCCTTTTATTTATCTCCTGCAGGAAATGGGACTTGAACCCACACGAGATTGCTCCCACAGGCACCTGAAGCCTGCGCGTCTGCCAATTCCGCCATTCCTGCATACCTCATTTATTATACTGAAATTTACATTATAGTCAAGAAAAAACTTAGATTTACAACTTTTTACATCAGATAAAAAGGAAATCTTTGATTTTTACTTAATAATATTATATAGGTATCGTTTGCTCATGAAACAAGGAGGTTTTATGCTCATAAGAGAAATGATAGAAGAGATGGAAGAAAGGAACCTAAGTCCCTATGCCACCCTTAACAGACATTCCAAAGGCAGGGCAGTGGAAGAGGAACAATGTGATATCCGTCCTCTTTTCCAAAGGGACAGGGACAGGATCCTGCATTGTAAGGCATTCAGGCGTCTGAAAAATAAGACCCAGGTATTTTTATATCCTTTGGGAGATCATTACAGAACCCGTATGTCACATACTCTTGAAGTTTCTCAGAACGCAAGAACGATCGCCAAGGCACTTCGTATGAACGAAGACCTTGTAGAGGCCATAGCTTTGGGTCATGATCTCGGACATACTCCTTTCGGACATGCAGGCGAGGATGTTTTAAACAAGTGCTGCAGCATAGGATTTTCTCACAGTGAGCAAAGTGTGCGCATAGTTGAGCGCATTGAAAAAAACGGAGAGGGTTTAAATCTTACCTGGGAAGTGATAGATGGTATAAGAAATCATCAGAC